>CAKUMG010000253.1 GCA_934667465.1 uncultured Actinoplanes sp.
GCCGGTGGCCGGCCGCGGCTGGCACCAGCGGTGCGCTCGGCGCCCTGGCCACCGCCGGGCAGCTGGCCGCTGACGCCAGCAGCCCGCCGCTGATCGGCGGGACTCTGCTCAGCATCGCGGCGACCGCGCTGGCGTTGACCGCCTTCGACCGGGCCCGCGACGCCCGCGAAGTCGCCGCCGCCGAGACCGACATGCACGCCGCGGAGCACCAGTACGCCGCCGTCGTGGCCCGCCACGCCCACACCATCACCCCCCTGCGCCCGCTCGCCATCCACCACCAGGAGATGTCATGCGCCAACCCGCAGCCGACCCCGTCCACCACCAGCACGACGCCGGCGTCCAGCGCCGTTGCTGCGACAACTGGCCGCCGGCCGGCCGCGTCAAGGCCGTCGGCAGCATCCTCAACAGCAGCCGGCTGATCCACACCGCCACCTACACCGCCCGGCTGCTGGCAGCCCTGGCCGCCGTCATGGCCGTGCACGCCCTGCTGCTGCCGGCCACCACCGCCTGGGCCGGCGCCCACGGCATCGCCGGATGGACGCTGTGGGCGGCCTGGGCCGCTGGCAGCCTCGCCGCCCTGCACCAAGGCGTGCTCGCCCGCCGCCGCTCCCGCACCGCCCTGCACGCCCTGCACGCCCTGACCGTCACCGCCGTGCTCATGGCCATCGCCGCCCCCGGCGGATGGGCCCAAGCCCTCACCGCCACCGCCGGCGCCACCGTCGCCTGGCTGACCGCCATGAGCGCGACCCGCCGCTGACGCGCGGGCTCGCCACCACACAGGAACGGGCGACCCCACCGCCGTGAGAAAGCAATGCGGGGCCGCCCACCACCTCAATAGAGAGGCACCACCATCATGACCGACCCCACGATCGTCATCACCGCGAGGAACGGACAGCGGCGATGAGCCCCGACCCCGGCGAGCCCGCAGGCTTCAACCGCAAGGACTTCCCCCGTCCGCAGGACCGCACCCCGCAGGACGGCATCCCGGTCCGGCTCGCCGCCGAACTGGCCACCGTGCGCACCGAGCTCGGCCGCGTCGACACCAAGACCAACACCCTGTTCGCCGTGTGCGGGGTGCTGCTCGCCGGCGGCATCAACGTGATCGGCAAACTGCCCACCCCGGCCGAGACCGTCGGCTGGGCGGCCGCCGCACTGGTCCTCGCCGCGGTGATCCTGCTCCTGCTCGCCGCCCGACCGAACCTCACCGGGACCTTCGGATTCATGGCCTGGGCCGCCACCCGTGACGGCCAGGGTGTGCTCGACACCCTGCGCCGCGACGGCGCCACCGCCCTGGACGCCGACGCCGACGCCCTGCACCACCTGTCGGTGATGCTGCGCGCCAAATACCGGGCCGTCCAACGCGTCACCACCCTGCTGATCGCAGGCCTCGGCCTCGCCGCCGTCGCCACGCTGATCGCCATCTGGGCCCGGTGAACGCCGTGATCGTCTCCACTCACCCCGCCCTTGAGTACCGGAGGAACCTGGTGAACGCCGTCAACGCCCTCACCCCCACCACGGCCTCCGACCCTGCAGGTGTGGTGACCCACCCGACCTGGTGCGACCCCGACCGGTGCACCGTCGAGCCCGACCTGCCGCTGGACGACGCCCGGCACCTGAGCCGGATCGTCACCATCGACGGCGCGCTCACCACCGTGGGCCCGGAGGACATCGACGTCTGGCTGCACCAGGGCGCCGCCGGCGACGACGTGTACCTCGTCCTCGACGTCGTCGGCGGCGTCCGGGCGATGTTCTCGCTCACCGCCGCGGCGGCCGCCACCGACTCGATCGCCCACCTCATCGAGCAAGCCACCACCCACGGCGACCCGCTCGAGGGTGACCCGTCGGAGTGCCCCAACTGCGGCACCCGGACCGGCGGGGGTCCATGTACCAACAGCTACGGCGGCGGGCCGTCCTGCGCCGACGTCCTCGCCGACGACACCGAGGCGGGCCGGTCATGACGGACACCGCCATCGAGCTGGACATCCGGCTGGCCGAGTACAAGGCACTCAAGGACGAGCAGCAGAAGCGGATCGACAGAAGGGACCACCTGGTCTACGTCACGTGGACCGTCATCGCGGCCACCCTGGTCGCCGCGACCAAGGTGGGCGAGGCGTTGCTGCTGCTGCCCGCGGCGGCCCTGATCCTGGGCTGGACGCACCTGGCCAACGACTTCATGGTCAGCGCCATCGGCCGGTACCTGCGCGACGACCTGGGCGAGCGGCTGACCGAGCTCAGCGGTGCTCCGGTGCTGGGCTGGGAGCACGAACACCGCGGCGACACCCGCCGGCGGCAGCGCAAGAGCATCCAGCTGGCCGTCGACGCGTCAACGTTCGCCGGCCCGGCCCTGGTGTCGCTGGGCGCCTACCTGGCGCTGACCGACCCGCCGGTGCTCGGCTGGCTCGCCGTCGTGCCGCTCGCCGCGGCCGCCGCGGTCCTCGTTGCCCAACAGGTCGCCTACGGCCGTAGCGCACTTTCCGCGAAGACGTGACCGGCACCCTCGAAGCGCGGTAGCCCGCCTCCGGCACCCCGCAGCCCCGGACCACCACATCAGGTGGTCCGGGGCTCTTTCGTCAGCAGGCGCGGTCAGTCGAAGACCTGGCTGACCTCGACCGTGATCCGATCGGGGTAGCTGTCAACGATCAGGTACCACTGGTAGTCGTAGGGCACCTGCAGGACCACAGGGCTGAGGTTGAAGAAGCCGCCGTGGAACTCGTACTCAGCACCGTCGAGATAGTCCTGGTACTCATCGGCGTCCATGAGGCACACCCGGGCGGTCGAGCCCCGCAAACCCACTTCGAACAGGGCGCCACCTGCACACGATCCGAGATCCCAGTAAAGGTGCTCCACACACCATTAGTAGCGGATCCGTCACCGCGGCGCATGTCTCCATGCCCAGCGACGGCCCGTGGGCGATGGCCGGGGCCGCGGTGATGGTGGTCGTACAGCTCACAGGACCGAGAGAGGCGCTCCTTGCGCTGCCATGAACGGCACCGGGTCGACGGCGTTGCCGAAGATCGGTTCCTCTCCCTCGGCCATGTTGACGTGGACCTCGAAATGCAGGTGTGGGCCGGAGGAGTTGCCGCTGCTGCCGACGAGGCCGATGACGGTTCCTGCGGCAATGTGCTGGTCGACCTGTACGAGCGGTTGTTGGACCAGGTGGCAGTAGCGGGTCACGACGTTGCCGGGGTGGCGCAGGTCGACGTACCACCCGCAGCCGCCGACGTCGGGGCTGCCGTCGCGGTCACAGTTGTCTCCGGTGCCGGGGCTGTTGCACCGGACCCGGACGACGGTGGCGGCGGCGACGGACCGAATCGGAGCGTTGCGGATGTTGGCGCCGACGATGTCCACGCCCGCGTGCTGGTGGCTGCCGCGGTTCTGGCCGAACGGCGGTCCGACGGCGAACTTCTTGTCCAGCGGTTGCACCCAGCCGTTCGGGCCCACGGGCACAGGCCCGAACTGGCCGGCTCCGCAGGGAGCGCCCGGCCCGCCTCCCCCGATGACGTCGATGTTGGGCAGACCCAGTACATGCGCGGCCAGGGCTTTCGCGTCGGCCTCGTGCTCCTGGTACGCCTCGGGGTAGCCGGAGCGCTGAACGGCCTGAGCGGCGTCGGTCAGGCGCATCTTCTCCCAGCCGGACACCTTGAGCAGCGCGTTGTAGAACTTGGTGGCCGAGACGGACGGGGTCATCAGCTCGCTGACCGGCCCCCACCCGTCGGTGCCGAGCTCGCCTTCGTTGGGGCGCTGCTGGAACAGCCCGACGGAGTCGTTGTCGTGGCCGACGGCCTCGTGCGGTAGTGCCATGCTCAGCGCTTCGACCCGGGGGAATCGGGGGTTGTCATTGGCATGGTTGAGCAGGGTGGATTCCTGCATGGCGGTTCCCAGCGCGATGACGTAGCCCCAGGCGGGCACGTTCATCTGCTTGCCGGTCGAGACGATCACCGCGGCGTTGTTGACCTGCCGGGCGTCCCACTTGTCGTAGGGGGTGCCGTTCGCCGGCTGGCCCATACCGGCGAATCCAGTGCCGCCGCAACTCGAGGCCTGCGCCGTGCTGTCCAGGAACGCCAGGATCGGCACGGAGATGACGCCGCCGGCGAGCAGCGCGGCGGCGGCCAGGACCGCGACGGTGAGGCTGATGAGCGAGCGCTTGTTCATCGGCGTGGGCTGTAATCGTTGCCCGAGACTCGCCACCGGCCCTGGTAGTCGCTCAGGACGACGGTGAGGGTGCCGCTGTCGGTGGCCACCGTGTACTCGGCGCGGCGGCCAGCGGGCTTGCGGACCGCCTTGGGCTCGCCGGTGACCTTGCTCGACGGCAGGTTCCGCGGGTCGGTCGTGGCGAGCAGCTTGGCGAAGCTGGGGTCGCACCAGCGCGTCACCCCGGCGAGCCACTGCTGCGCAGGCAGGTCGCGGCGGACCCAGGCGGCAGCGAAACCAGCGGCGGCGGCCGGGGCGGCGGCGGCCGGCGCCGCGGCGGTGGGCTCGGCGTGATCGTCGGTGCCGGGAGGTTCGACGCTGGGCGGCGCCGAGGGCGCCGACGGGTTGACGAGCGGCGATGTCATGGGAGCCGCCATGGCGGAGGGCGGACCGCTGGCCGTGGCGCCGGGAGACGCCGCGCCGCCGTCGGCGGCACACCCGGCAAGGCCCGGAGCAGCGACGACAGCGGCAATCACCACCGCGAATAGGGCGCTCCGTTTTCCCGGCACGCGCCCTGACCTGTACGAATTGACCAACATATTCTTTTTCCCCCCGTAGATTACGACTGTCCTTAATAAACACATTGAATCGACGGATCTTTGTATAAGCAGGTCACAGCCACCTAAACACATGGGATCTTGTCGCATGTCGCTGCTACTGTCTGTCCCTTGATGATCACAAATGCCATCGGGGGAGGGCATCTTGATTCACCGAGGAATGCGGGGCCGTCGGTGGTTGCGGTGACGCCGCCGCGCTCGCGCCCCGCACCTTTGTCGCATCTGCCCAGCTCACCGATGCCGCAGCATGTTCTGCAGGCGGGCTGGCCGCCACTGTGGTGGGTCGGGTGCCACGGGGGTGCGGGCGTGACGACGCTGGCGCGGATGACCGAGATCGGTGCGGAGATGGGCGCGGCCTGGCCGCAGGTCCCGTCAGATTGGCGCATTCAGTCGGTGGTGCTGGTCGCCCGGGCCTCGGCGGCCGGGATGCGCGCGGCCGAGGGTGCGGTGGAGCAGTGGCGTACCCGGCGGGTGCCCAACGTCCGGGTCATCGGACTGGTCGTGGTCAGTGCATCACCGAAACGACCGCCGAAGATCGTCTCGGAGCGGCTGCAACTGCTCGGGGGCTGGATGCCCTCGATCTGGCGTGTCGGCTGGGTGGAGACCTTCCTGGCCGCCGACGACCCCATGGACGTAGGCGTGCCGCCCGATGTGCAGGCGGTGCGCCACGCCCTTGACGGAATCCTGAACGAGGTAGGAGCGCAATGATCCACGAACTCGCACACGACATGGTCACCCTGGCGCTGAACACCGGCGACGTCCTGCCGCACGTGCTGGCCGCCGCTCCGGATCCCGGCAACGGCGTCGCCCCTCCCGGCAGCGGGGAGATCCTCAAGATCCTGCAGTGGGGCAAGTGGCTGTTCACTGCGGCCGCCGTCGTCGGTGGCCTGATCATCGCCGGAAAGATGATCCTGTCTCACCAGCGCGGTGACGACGCTCAGGTCGGCAAGCTGGGCATTTTCCTGGGCGCGTGCGTCTTCGCCGGCGTGGTGCCGAATCTCGTCGACGCGCTGGTCTAGCACCGGCCTGCCATCGGCATCAACCACCATGGGGAGCATCTGATGCAGGACGAGACTGACTTCGCCGACCCGTCGCCCTGGACCCGCCCGCGGTTCCTCATCGCCGCCGGCTTCCTGGCCCTGGTGGTGGGGCTCGGCGTGGCGATCGCGGTGTGGCCGAACAACGACGACCCGGCGGACCCGCCGGCGCCCGCCCCGATCGCCGCGTCCGGCGGCGCCTCGGCGGGCCCGGACGCGCCCAGCACCGGCACGGCGGGACTGCCCACGGCGCTGCCGACCCGCCCGCCGGCGGACGTCACATGGCAGCTCGCGGGGCAGAACTCCGTGCCGGTGAGCAAGTCGGCCGGGCCGCGCTCGAGCGAGGGCGGCGTGGCGTCCGGCTACGCCCGCACCCCCGAGGGCGCCCTGATCGCGGCGGCCCAACTCGCCGCCCGTTCCGGTTTCGACACGGGCCGCACGTCGTGGGAGCCGACCCTGCAGCGCCAGTTCGTGCCCAGCGCCGACCGCGACCAGCTCCTGGCCACCATGCGCTCGACACCCGAACAGCCCGCCGAACCGGGCGAACTGAGCCCGCTGTCCGGCTACATCTACCAGGCGTACACCCCGGACACCGCGGTGATCGGGCTGGTCTACCGCGCGCCGGGCAGCGGCACCGCGGGCTATCACGTGGTCACCAACACGCTGCAGTGGCGCGACGGCGACTGGAAGATGGTCGCGCCGCCGGGCGGTACGTGGCTGTCGGTGAGCCGGCAGGCCAGTGACCTCAGCGGCGTCGTCGAGTGGGGCAACCGCTAGTGGCGTGCATCCCGGGTATCAGCCAGAACTGCAACCCGCTCAAGGACGCGATCACCGGCGGCGTCACCCAGATCTTCGACACCATCTCGAAGATCATGGTCGAGACCGCCGGGTGGGCGGTCAAGACGCTGGTCACCGGCTGGATCATGGCGCCGTCACCGATCATGGACAACCAGGACGTCGTCGACAACCTGCGCAAGTACACGTACTGGATCATGACGGCCGTGGCCGTGGGCGCGCTGCTGATCGCCGCGACCCGGATGGTGCTGGGCAGCGACGGCAAGGTCGGCGTCGACGCCGCGGCCGGGCTGGGCAAGCTGGTCCTGGTCACCAGCCTCGCCGTGCCGATCACCATCGCGCTGACCGAGTTCGGCGACGGCTACTCGCGGTGGATCATCACCGAGTCCGTCGGTGCCGGGCTCGATCAGCGGGTGGCGCTGTTCGCGCCCACCGCGGCGATTCCCGGCATCACGCAGTTCGCCACGATCGGCATCACCGGGTTCCTGGTGCTGGCCTCGATGATCCAGATGCTGATCAGCATCGCCGTCGGCGGTCTGAAGGTCCTACTCTGCGGGCTGGCACCGTTGCCCGCGGCCGCGGCCATCACCGGGGGCGGCAAAGCGACCCTGGCCCGCTACCTGACGTGGTTGCTGGCTGCCCTGCTCTACAAGCCGGTCGCGGCGACGATCTACGCCGGAGCGTTCTGGATGACCGGCACGGGCCAGTCCTTCGAGACGGTACTGACCGGCATCGTGGTCATCACCGCCGCCATCTTCGCCATGCCCGCTCTGCTGCGCCTGCTCGCCCCGGTCACCGCCCAGGTCGCCGGGTCCAGCGGTGCGTCGGTGGCCGGCAGTGCCGCGGAGGGCGCCGGGAAGATCGCCAGCGGTGCGGTCCGCCTGCAGGGCGCCCGGAGCGGTGGCGGCGGGGGCGGTGGCCAGCCGTCGCGGCCCGGTCCGGGCGGCAGCACCGGCAGTGG
>CAKUMG010000254.1 GCA_934667465.1 uncultured Actinoplanes sp.
CGCCGGGGGCGAGGCGGGACAGCAGCTCGTCGCCGGGGCGGGTGCGGGTGGTGGTCGGCTTGATGCCGGCCTTGCGGGTCAGGTCGCGGACGTCGCCCTGCTGGTCGTCGGTCATCAGCGTGATGACCGTGCCGTGGTTGCCGGCCCGGGCGGTGCGCCCGGAGCGGTGCAGGTAGGCCTTGTGCTCGACCGGCGGGTCGGCGTGGATGACCAGGCCGACGTCGTCGACGTGGATGCCGCGGGCGGCGATGTCGGTGGCGACCAGCGTCTCGGCGCTGCCGTCGGAGAACGCCGACAGGTTGCGGTTGCGGGCGTTCTGCGCGAGGTTGCCGTGCAGCTCGACCGCGGGCACGCCGGCCTGGATCAGCTGGCGGGTCAGCGTCTTGGCGCGGCGCTTGGTGCGGGTGAAGACGACGGTGCGGCCCGGGGCGGCGACCAGGTCGACGAGGACCGGGAAGCGGTCGTCGGCGCGCACGTGCAGCACGTGGTGGCTCATCTGGATCGGCGCCTCGGCGGCCGAGTCGACGTGGTGCGTGACCGGCTTGGGCAGGAAGCGCTTGACCAGCACGTCGATGCCGTTGTCGAGGGTCGCGGAGAAGAGCAGCCGCTGCCCGGTGCGCGGGGTGGCGTCCATCAGCCGCCGGACCACGGGCAGGAAGCCCAGGTCGGCCATGTGGTCGGCCTCGTCGAGCACGGTGATCTCGATGGAGTCGAGGCTGGCGTGGCCGTTGCGCAGGTGGTCGTCGAGCCGGCCGGGGCAGGCGACGAGGATGTCGACGCCGTCGCGCAGCCCGCGGATCTGCGGGTTGGCGCCGACGCCGCCGAAGACGGTGAGCGTGCGCAGACCCATGGCCTTGGCCAGCGGCGCGAGCGTGGCGTCGATCTGGGTGGCCAGCTCGCGGGTCGGCGCCAGGATCAGCGCGCGCGGGCGGCCGGGGCGGCGCGGGGTGCCGGAGGCGGCGAGCCGGGCGACCACGGGGATCGCGAACGCGTACGTCTTGCCGGAGCCGGTGCGGCCGCGGCCGAGCACGTCGCGACCCGCGAGGGAGTCGGGGAGGGTGGCGGCCTGGATCGGGAAGGGGCTCTCGATGCCGAGCCCGGTCAGGACCGAGACGAGTTCGGCGGGCACGCCGAGATCGGGGAACGAGGTCATCAGGTGGGGAACTCCGTAAGTCAGAGGGGTCGTGGCCCGCCCGGCGCGGACTGCTGTGGAGTCGCTGCTCGCGGTGGCCGACCCGAAGGGCGAGATCAAGTGTACGCGCTTGCGGACAGCAACCCGGCTGCACCCGAGTGTGACCCGTCCTGCACTCAGCGCGCCGGAACGTATCTCCTCAGTGCCGGATATTTCCCCCCGCCGGCCGGGACTTCGAGGAGAACCCCCCATGAGCGATGTCGCCGAGGCCGATCGCCGCAGTGAGAACAGCGTCGATCGCCGCAGCGGGACCGGCGTGGACCGCCGCGGTGGGACCGGCGGTGCCGTGCCGATGGACCGCCGCCGGGAGGACGTCGTCCGGGCGCACATGCCCCTGGTCGGCCACCTGGTCCGCGAGATGCTGGCCCGGGTGCCCTCCCACGTCAACCGCGACGACCTGCTGTCCGCCGGCTACGCCGCCCTGGTCGCCGCCGCCCGCGGGTTCGACGACGAGCGCGGTGTCCCGTTCGCCCGGTTCGCCGCCGCCCGGGTCCGCGGCGCCCTGCTGGACGAGCTGCGCGGGCTGGACTGGGCGAGCCGCTCGGTGCGCCAGCGCGCCCGCCGCACCGACTCCGCGCGCCAGGAGCTGACCGCTGAGCTGGGCCGCACGCCCACGATCGCCGAGGTCGCCGCCCGGCTCGGCTGCTCGGTCGAGGACATCGAGTCCGCCGACGACGACGTGCAGCGTGCCGTGGTCTTCAGCCTCCAGGGGTTCGCGACCGCCGGCGCCGACGACATGGTGACCGAGCCCAGCCTGGGCCCGGAGGAGATGCTGATCCGCCGCGAGCGCATGGGTTACCTGCGGCACGCGGTCGACGTCCTGCCGGAGCGCCTGCGCGCGGTGATCACGGGCTACTTCTTCGAGGAGCGCCCGATGGCGGCCATCGCGGCCGAGCTCGGCGTCACCGAGTCCCGCGTCTCCCAGCTGCGCGCTGAGGCGCTGTCGCTGCTCAAGGACGGCCTCAACACCCACCTGGAGCCGTCGCTGACCCAGCAGGCCAAGGAGGGGTGCGTCGCCCGCCGCCGCACGGCCTACTACGACCAGATCGCCACCCGGGGCACCCTGCGCGACCGTCTCGCGGTCACCAGCCCCGACGGCCTCCCCATCCCGGTCGCCGCCTGACCCCGCCGCGGCACCCCCAACCGCTACCCCGTCGCGGCAGCCGGCCACCCCGCTGTCACGGCCCCACCGCACTTCGCCCGGCGATGACTTGGGTGCCCAAGATCCGCGAAGCGCACTTCTTCGAGGATCTGTGGGTGCCCAAGTCATCGCCTCCCAGGGGCGAAGTGCCGCGCGAGCGAAGCGAGTGCCAGAAACACAGGGGACCCGGCACCGGATCCCCCACATCTCCCTTAAGCTCCGACGCAGGTGCCGGCCTTCTTCTGGGCCGCGATGGCCTGGTCGGCGCCCTTCTTGTAGAGCGCGAGACCCTCCTTGGCGGGCTCCAGCTTCCAGGCGTCCTGCTCGTAGACCATGGTGTACGACTGCGCGGCCACCAGCTGCTTCGCGATGACGACCGCCTTGTCGGCGCCTTCCATCCGGGCGCTGCTGAGCTGGATCGCGAGCCCCTTGCGGGAGCACGCCTCGTTCAGCTTGACGTAGTCGTCCTTCTTGATGGCGGTCTTGCCGGCGGCGGTGTACATCTCCCACGCGCCGCCGAAGTCGCCCCCGCTGAAGCGGTCGAACACGGTCTGCGCGGCGGCCTTGGCGCCCTCGATGGTCTTCGGCTCGGGGCCGCCCTGCGCCGCGGCGGCGGCGTTGCCGGCCGGGGTCTCCTCGGCATCGTCGGAGCAGGCGGTGGTGACGGCGAGGGCGGCGGTGGCGACGAGCGCCAGCGCGCCTGCCCGCCGGAACGGGTGGCTGTGGTTCATGCCCCGGTTAATGCCGGGGGAGGCCCGGGCGTAACGGTCCGCAGCGACATTGACGGATTGCTGACAATCTCTCGGCGAGCCGTAACCTCGCGCAGGGAGTCGTCGCCCCTCATGGTCGTGGGTTACTATTTCCGTTTGCCATGCCAACAGAAAAAGCGGCCTCGCCCTATTGAACACAGGGATCCGACCGCTGAATCGGAATGTTACCACAACAGGGAGTGGTTTTGTCAAGCTCCGCCGACGGTTCGTACACCTTGCGGAACGACGACATCGCGTCCGAACGGGCCTATCTCGGAACGCTCTACGAGCGTCTCGACGTGCTGCGCGAGGAGGCCGCCGAGCGGCTGCGCTCGATCCTGCTCGAGGGTGGCGGCACCCCGCAGGGCCGGGAGCAGCGCGAGGCCATGCGGGGCCACTGGGCCGAGCAGGTCGCCCAGATGAACGCCGTGGAGAACGGCCTGGCGTTCGGCCGGCTCGACTTCGCGGCCGGCAACCCGCGCTACATCGGCCGCATCGGGCTGTTCGCCGAGGACCGCGACCTCGACCCGCTGCTGGTCGACTGGCGCGCACCCGCCGCGCGCCCGTTCTATCTCGCCACCGCCGTGTCGCCCGACGGGGTGACCCGCCGCCGGCACCTGCGCACCACGGGCCGCGAGCTGCTCAGCGTCGACGACGAGGTGCTCGACCTGCAGGCCGGGGGCGCGGGCGGCCGCGAGGACGTCACCGGCGAGGCGGCCCTGCTCTCCGCGCTGACCGCGGGCCGCACCGGCCGGATGCGCGACATCGTCGAGACCATCCAGGCCGAACAGGACGAGGTGATCCGCTCGAAGCTCGACGGCGTCATGGTCGTCCAGGGCGGCCCCGGCACCGGCAAGACCGCGGTGGCCCTGCACCGGGCCGCCTACCTGCTCTACACGCACCGGGCCCAGCTCACCCGGCAGGGCGTGCTGATCCTCGGCCCCAACGCGACGTTCCTGCGCTACATCTCGCAGGTGCTGCCGTCGCTGGCCGAGACCGGGGTGCTGCTGGCCACGGTCGGTGACATGTTCCCCGGCGTCACCGCCCGCGCGGCCGAGTCCGCGGAGGCCGCCGAGATCAAGGGCAGCCTCGCCATGCTCGACGTGCTCGCCGCGGCGGTCGCCGACCGGCAGGCCGTGCCCGGCGACTTCGTCGAGGTGGACCACGACGGCTACCCGCTGCGCATCGAGCGTTCCGTGTGCGAGGACGCCCGCGCGGCGGCCCGCCGGACCGGGCGCCCGCACAACGTGGCCCGCGCGGTCTTCGTCACCGAGGCGATCCACGCGCTGTCGCTGCAGATCGCCGAGCGCATCGGCACCGACCCGCTCGGCGGCGACAACCTGCTCGAGGAGGCGGACCTCGCCGAGA
This sequence comes from uncultured Actinoplanes sp., assembly GCA_934667465.1. GTDB lineage: Bacteria > Actinomycetota > Actinomycetes > Mycobacteriales > Micromonosporaceae > Actinoplanes. The sequence continues at coordinate 4,451 of CAKUMG010000254.1, forward strand.
CCCGTCGCGAGCTCCGCGAGGACCTCGACGTGCAGCAGGCGCTCTTCGACCTGTGGCCGGTGCTGACGCCCCGCCAGGTGCTGCGCGACCTGCTCAGCGACGCGGACCGGCTCGAGTCCGCCGCCGTGGAGTTCACATCGGCCGAGCGGGAGCTGCTGGTGCGCCCGCGCGACGCCCGCTGGACCCCGGCGGACGTACCGCTGCTCGACGAGCTCGCCGAGCTGCTCGGCACCGACGACACCCTGCGGGCCCGCGCGGCCGCGCAGGAGCGGCGCGAGGCGATCGAATACGCCGAGGGCGTGCTCGAGATCGTCGAGGGCTCCCGCTCGCTCGACTTCGAGGACGAGGAGGAGGAGATCCTCTCCGCGCTGGACGTGGTCGACGCGAGCGCGTTCGTCGAGCGGCACGAGGTGCTCGACACCCGGACCGCCGCCGAGCGCGCGGCCGCCGACCGGACGTGGGTCTTCGGGCACGTGATCGTCGACGAGGCCCAGGAGCTGTCGCCGATGGCGTGGCGGCTGCTGATGCGCCGCACCCCGAGCCGGTCGATGACGGTGGTCGGCGACGTCGCGCAGACCGGCGACCTGGCCGGCACCACCACCTGGGACCAGGTCTTCGAGCCGTATGTGGGTCAGCGCTGGCGGCTCACCGAGCTGTCCGTGAACTACCGCACCCCCGCCGAGATCATGGCGGTCGCGGCGGACGTGCTCGCGGCGGTCGACCCGGCGCTGCGCCCGCCGCGGTCGGTGCGGGAGGCCGGCGTCGCGCCGTGGGCCCGCCGGGTGCGGCCCGCCGAGCTCGTGACAGACCTCATTGCGACCGTACGGGAGGAGGCAGCGCTCGCCGGCGACGGACGCGTCGGCGTCCTGGTCCCCGCGGCCCTCGAGGAGTCCCTGGGCGACGCGCTGACCGCAGCCGTCCCCGAGTCGGCGGTGGGGGAGCAGCCCGACCTGCTCAACCACATCGTGCTCATGACGGTGAAGCAGGCGAAGGGCCTGGAGTTCGACAGCGTCCTCGTCGTCGAGCCCGACGAGATCATCGCCGAGAGCCCGCGCGGGCTCAGCGACCTCTACGTCGCGGTCACGCGTGCCACCCGCCGGCTCGGCGTCCTGCACACCGCCGACCTGCCCAAGGAGCTGCGCTCGCTCGCCTGAGCCGCCGCTACTCTGACGGCGCGGGCCCGGCTGCCGCTCTCATGACGGCGCGGGCCCGGCTGCCGCTCTCATGACGGCGCGGGCCTGGCTGCTGTTCTTATGACGGCGCGGGCCTGGCTGCTGTTCTTGTGACGACGGGGGCCCCGGCAGATGCTCTCATGGCGACGCGGGCCCCGGCAGATGCCGGGGCCCGCGTCACGGGGGAGTCAGGTCGTCAGGCTGCGGCGCCCTGGGCGAGCGGCGTGTGGCCGTACGCGTTGGTCAGCGCGAGCCGCGAGCGCAGGCTGGTGTTGCCGCCGATCTGCTCGAAGTAGGCGCCGCGGCGGCGGGCGACGATGCTGTCCGGGTTCTGCGGGACAGGCGCCAGGTGCGGGTCGAGGTGCGTGTTGAGGCCGTCCTTGAGCAGCGACAGGGCCTCGGCGCGCAGCTGCGAGACGCGCGACTCGGTGACGCCCAGGTCGGCGGCGATGTCCGCCATCGGGCGCTCCTTCAGGAAGTACTCGTTGATGACGAACTGCAGGCGCTCGGGCAGCGAGTCGACGGCGTGGTGCAGGTAGCCGATCTGCTCGCGGCGGATCAGCATGTCCTCGGGGCCCGGGGCAGCCTCGGTGACCAGGTCGTCGGCGCTGCTGGTGGTGAAGCCCTGCAGCGACAGCACGGTGGCGCGCTGCACGTCGTTGTCGGTCCGGGTGAGGTCCGTGGTGGTGGTGCCGAGCGCCTGCGCCAGCTCCTCCGCGGTGGGCGTGCGGCCCAGCGTCACGGTCAGGCTCTGCCGGGTGGAGTCGGTGGTGCGGGCCTTGCTGCGCACCGAGCGGGTGGCCCAGTCGAGCGAGCGCAGCTCGTCGAGGATGGCGCCGCGGATGCGGGTGCTCGCGAACCGGTTGAACGGGATGCCGCGGGTCGGGTCCCAGCCGCGGGCGGCGGTGACCAGCGCGTGCAGGCCGGCGCTGGTCAGGTCGTCGCGGTGGATGTGGTTGGGGATGCGGGTGAGCATGTCACGCACGAGGTGGCCGACGAGCGGCATGTGCGTACGGATCAGCTCCTCCTGCTCGGCGGCGGACAGCACGGCGGTCGCGATGTCGGCGGCGGCGTCGGCAGCAATCGTCATGGTGTTCGTCATCTGTGTTTCCCCCGTGTGCTGGTCGGTGGCCCGCGGCTATGGGCACCGGCTGACAGGAAGAAACTTTCCGTGACGTGGGGTACGGGTTCCGGTCGCGCACAGTTGCCGACCGGTTGCTTCGTCACTTTCCCTCAAGTCGCCCGCCGCCCCCCTGGGTGGCCCGCCGCCCCCCTGGGTGGCCCGCCGCCCCCCTGGGTGGCCCGCCGCCCCCTGGGCGGCCCGTCGCGCCCACGTCGGTGCCACCTCCTGGCGGCCGGCAACGTGCCCCACTTCCATTGCGCACAATTAAGTTGCGCACAACTTGATTGCGCACAACTTAGTTGTACGCAACTTGATTGCGCACAACTTGATTGGGCGCAACCCGATGGCGGGGCCGGGCGGTCAGCTCCAGTCGCGGGAGAGGTCCCAGAGGAAGCGGTCGGAGGCGAAGCCCTCGGCGTACTGCACACGGGCCCGGGCGCCGGAGGCGCGGGCCGCCGCCGTCGCGAACTCCGGGTCGGGGGCGACCGACAGCTTGGCCGTGAGGTGGGCGGTGATGTCGATGAAGAGCGCGGGCTCGTAGCGCAGCGTGGTCTCGCCGGCGTAGTACAGGATCCGGCTGCTGTGCCGGGCTGCGGCGATGCTGGCCTCGGCGGCGGCCCGGCGGGCGGGGTCGCTGTCGTCCGGGGCGTGCGTGTAGATGACGTCCGCGTCGACGCCGGTCAGGACGTTCTCGACGGCGGCGGTCACCGGCGGCGGGCCGGTCCGGCGGCGGCGGTCGGCGCCGGAGCGGGAGTTGGCGCGCCGGTCCCGGTGGCGGCGCTCGGCGGCGTC
>CAKUMG010000255.1 GCA_934667465.1 uncultured Actinoplanes sp.
GGCGATGGTGCAGGTCGAGTGGGAATACCTCGACAGCTTCGGCAACGCGGTGCCGGGGGAGAGCTACCGCTACCTGCTGCGCTCCGACGCGAGCGGCCCGCGCATCACCACGGTGATCGCGACCCGCTGAAAATGACGGACCCCGGTGCCATCATGGCCGGGTGACTACAGAGATCGCGCCGGCCCGCCCGCAATGGCTCGTCGTGCACCACGAACGCGACGACCGGGTGCTCTACGCGTGGGGCGACGTCGCCGCGGTCACCGACTGGCCGCACGGACACCCCTTCGCCGGCGAGGACGCGTACGGCCGCTTCGCCTTCGTCCGTCTCGCCGAGGACGCCCGCGACGTCGGCTTCCTGGTCGTCGGCCCCGGCGGGGTCAAGGACGTCGAGCAGGACCGCCACGTCGACCCCGCGGTGACACCGGAGATCTGGTTGCGGGCCGGCGATCCGGAGATCCGCACCACTGCTCCGGGTTCGCCGGAGGTCCCCGAGGGCTTCGCGATCCTGCACTACCGGCGCCCCGGCGGCAACTACGACGGCTGGGGCGTGCACGCGTGGGAGGGCACCCCGGTCAAGCCGCGGTGGGGCAAGCCCCTGATGCCGTACGCGTGGGATGCCTTCGGGGCGATCTTCCGCGTGCCCACCCGCCCGGACGCGGCGGGCATCCGCTTCGTCATCCACCGCGGCGACCGCAAGGACCTGCCCGACGACCAGCGCCTCGACCTGAGCATCGCCCGCGAGGCGTGGCTGATCGCGGAAGACCCCGCTCCGGTACGGCCGGACGTGCGCTCGCTGGGACCGGAGCTTGACCCGGCCCGGGCGCTCGCGGTCTTCGTCGACCGGACCACGATCGCGCTGCCGCCCCACCTGGCGGACCGGGCGGCCACGTTCGCCCTGCTCGCCGCGCCCCACGGCGACCTGCGCCGCGACGGCGACGAGCTCACCGGCGAGCGGACCGTGCTGCCGCTGACCCCGCGCCCCGGCGGGCTGTTCCAGGCCCAGAGCCGGGCGCTGCCGCACCTGCGCGCCTACCGGGCGTTCGCCGTCCCGGAGCTCGGCGACGACGCGCTCGGGCACCTGCTGCGCGGCCAGCTGCTGGTGGCAGGGCACGACCTGGCCGGGCGGATCGCCGCGCTGACCGCGGTGCAACTGCCCGGGGTGCTCGACGACCTGTACGCGGACGCCGCCGACGCCCCGCTCGGCGTGCAGCTCGACGGCGAGAAGCCGCGGCTGTCGGTGTGGGCGCCGACCGCCCGTACCGTCGCGGTGGAGATCTCCCGCACCCCCGGCGACGACGAGCCGAAGGTCGTGGCGATGGACCGCGACCCGGCCACCGGGGTGTGGAGCGCCACGCTCAAGCGCAAGTGGATCGGGCGCTACTACCGTTACCGCGTCGAGGTGTGGCACCCCGCCGCGCAGCGCATCGTCACCACTGTGGTCACCGACCCGTACGCGCTGTCGCTGTCGGCCGACTCCACCCACAGCCAGCTCGTCGACCTCGACGACGAGCGCCTGCAGCCGCCCGGCTGGCACACCCAGGCCCGGCCGCAGCCGATCCCGCCCGCCCGCGCCCAGATCGCCGAAGTCCACGTGCGCGACTTCTCCATCGCCGACAGCACCGTGCCCGAGGCCCACCGCGGCACCTACCTCGCGTTCACCTGCGACGACTCCGCCGGCATGCGGCACCTGCGCGCGCTCGCCGAGTCCGGGCTGACCCACGTGCACCTGCTGCCCGCCTACGACTTCGCGACCGTCCCCGACCGGCGCGCCGACCAGGCCGTGCCCCAGTGTGCGCTGTCGGCGTTCCCCGGCGACTCGCCCGAGCAGCAGCGCGCCGTCATGGCCGTGGCCGGCACCGACGGCTTCAACTGGGGCTACGACCCGTGGCACTACACGACGCCGGAGGGCAGCTACGCCACCGAACCGGCAGGCCACGCCCGCATCCTGGAGTTCCGCCGCATGGTCGCCGCCCTGCACGGCGCCGGGCTGCGCGTGGTCATGGACGTCGTCTACAACCACACCATGGCCGACGGGCTCGCCCCGTTCAGCGTCCTCGACCGGATCGTGCCCGGCTACTACCACCGGCTGCTCGGCGACGGCACCGTCGCCGAGTCCACCTGCTGCTCCAACACCGCCCCCGAGCACGCGATGATGGGCCGCCTGGTCGTCGACTCCCTGCTGACCTGGGCCCGGCACTACCACGTCGACGGGTTCCGCTTCGACCTCATGGGCCACCACCCGCGCGCCAACATCCTGGCCGCGCAGGCCGCACTCGGCGACGACATCCTGCTCTACGGCGAGGGCTGGAACTTCGGCGAGATCGCCTCCGACGCCCGCTTCACCCAGGCCACCCAGGTCCACCTGGCCGGCACCGGCGTCGGCACCTTCGACGACCGGCTGCGCGACGCGGTCCGCGGTGACGGCACCACACCGGGCTTTGCCGGCGGGCTGGGCGCTGATCTGCCCCTCGAGGTGCACGACCGGCTCAAGGTGGGGCTGTCCGGCGCCCTGGCCACCTACCGCTTCACCACCTCCACCGGCGAGGAACACGCCGGCGCCGCCGTCGACTACCACGGCTCACCCAGCGGTTACGCGGCCGCGCCCGGCGAATGCATCACCTACGTCGACGCCCACGACAACGAGATCCTCTACGACGCGCTCGCGTTCACGCTGCCCCGGGACCTGCCGATCGCCGACCGGGCCCGGATGCAGATCCTCGCCCTGTCGTTCGTGACCCTCGGCCAGGGCGCCGGCTTCTTCGCCCTCGGCAGCGAACGACTGCGCTCCAAGTCCCTGGACCGCAACTCCTACAACTCCGGCGACTGGTTCAACCAGATCCGCTGGGACCCGGCCGCCGGCAACGGCTTCGGCATCGGCCTGCCCCCGGCGTCGGAGAACGAGGACCAGTGGGACCGCGCCCGCCCGCTGCTCGCCGACCCGTCGCTCGTCCCGCCGTCCGAGATCGCAGCGCTTCGCCGAGCTGCTGCGGATCCGCCGCTCCACCCCGGTCTTCGGCCTGCCCACCGCCGAGGAGGTCCAGCGGCGGCTGACCTTCCCGCTCGGCGGACCGTCCGAGACGCCGGGCGTGCTGGTCATGTGCCTGGACGGGACCGGCCTCGACCCGCGCTGGAGCACGGTGGTCGTGGTCTTCAACGCCACCGGCTCGGCCACCACCCAGACCGTCCCGGCGCTGGCCGGCGTGCCGCTGACCCTGCACCCGGATCTTGTCGCGTCGGCGGATCCGCTGCTGCGTACGGCCGCTGCCGACCCGGCGGCGGGGGAGCTGACGGTGCCGGCGCGCTCGGTCGCGGTCTACGTCGCCGAGCTGCCCTGACCGGGTTCGCTCGTCGCGCACCACGCACATGCGGCTGACACGCACGCCTTGCACGGAACGTCACGGAAGGCTGACGCTTCGTTTTCCGGAGGGTGAAGCACGTATGGTGAGGTGCGGGACACTTCGAGTACGCGCACCGCGACATCCTGCCCGCCACACCCTGCGGCACCGAACCTGCGCCGACGGCAGAGGAGGGCGCGATGACCACCCCGACGCGCACCAGCGTCGCCATGACCGACCCGGCGCAGGTGCACGCCCTGTTGCGCGACTCCTACGCCGACAACCATCTGCGCGTCGGCGGTGGCGACCTGAGCGACTTCCATTTCCGGCACAGCCGGTGGGACGCCGGGCCGATGTACGTCGAGCAGACGTCCAACACGCTGACCGTCGAGCTGGACGTGCATCCCGTGGACGCGGTGTGGATCTGCGCGGTCCTCCGATCGACGATCGAGGTTGAGGTCGAGGGTGTTTCCCGGCAGTACGCGGCCGGCGACGTCTTCCTGGCAACGCCACCCGGTATGCCCTACCGGTCCCGGTGCCACGGCATGAGCACCGGCAGCGTAGGGCTGGACGTGAAGGTCTTCGCCGACGTCACCGGCGAGCAGGACTTCGACCCGATGAGCCGGCTGCGCCTGGATCCGATGCCGCCGGACGCCGCACGATACTGGCGCCAGACCGTCGACTTCGTCGCCCACTCCGTGCTCGGCAACCCTGAAGCAGCGGCCAACCCGCTCCTCGTCGGTAGCGCGCAGCGGTTGCTCGCGGCCACCGCGCTGCACGGCTACGGCCTCGAGCCGCCCGAGACCGCGGACGTCCGCCGTGACGCCACACCCGCGTCGGTGCGCCGCGCCGTCGCGTTCATCGAGGCCGGCCCCGACCTGGATCTCAGCGTCGCCGACATCGCCCGCGCCGGCCGCGTCTCCGTCCGCACCCTGCAACTGGCGTTCCGCCGGCATTTGAACACCACCCCCATGCGCTACCTGCGCCGCGTCCGGCTCGATCTCGCCCGCACCGACCTGCACGCCGCGCACCCGGCGGACGGCACCACCGTCACCGACGTCGCGAGGCGCTGGGGCTACGCCGACCTGAGCCGCTTCGCCGCCGACTACCGCACCGTCTACGGCGAACACCCTCACGTCACCTTGCGACGGCTGAGCACGTGATGCGTCTGTCGGCTCACGGCAGCGCGGTGCGTTATATGCGCATCGCGGTGGTGCGTTCCGGCCGGTAGCCGGGTATGCACCCGGCGCGCCAGAATGACAGTGAAGTCCTTTCGTCCCTGCCTCGCTGACCCCAGGAGCGTGTTGTCGTGGTCTCTCCCGACGCCGACGTGCTGGCCGGCCTCGCCCGGCAGCTCAGCGCGCAACCGGACCTCGACACCCTCTGGGAACGGCTTGTGCAGGCCGCAGTGTCGCAGGTCGACGGGGCAGAGCACGCAAGCATCACCCTGCTGTCGCGCAAGTCGGTCTCGACCCCGGTCGTGACCAGCGAGCTGGTCCGCCGGGCCGACGAGCAGCAATACCTCCTCGGCGAGGGACCGTGCCTGAGCGCGGCCCTGCACCGCGAACCGGTCGTCCGGGTCGACGACCTACCGGCCGACCCTCGATGGCCGCACTTCGCCGAAGCCGCCGCCGGACTCGGCATCCGGTCCGTGCTGTCCTACCAGCTCCACACGGCCACCGGCACCATCGGCGCCCTCAACGTCTATGCCGCGCAGCACAACGCCTTCACCGAGGAATCCGTGCGCACCGGGCAGTTGCTGGCCACGCACGCCGCCCTGGCCGCCGCCGCATCCATCGAGAAGGCGAGCCTGCGCTCTGCCCTGCGCTCCCGGGACATCATCGGTCAGGCCAAGGGCATCCTCATGAACCGCTACACGATCAGCGCCGAGCAGGCGTTCGACCTGCTGGTCGACGCCTCCCAGACCACCAACCGCAAGCTCAGGGACGTCGCCGCCACCCTCACCGAGACCGGCGAACTCGGCACCGGCAGGCCACACCGGTGACCGGAGATCCGCTGAGCCTCGCCGCCGGCCGGCGGCCCCTACGCGTGAGCACTACCTCGTTCCGGGCAGGACCGGCGACCCTGCGCCGGCTCCGCGGCCACGTCCCGGGCAGCGACCGCCCCGACCGGTACGAACACGACATCATCGCCCGGGCCCTCAACGACGCCTTCGTCGAACGCGGCCACGGCCACCCTGTCGCCCACCACTTCGGACCGGCCGGTGGTGCGGCACGTCAGTGAGCTGTTTCCGTGGCGGTCGGAATCGCGGCCAGCGTGAGGACCTGCTGCGCGACGGTGCCGGGACGACTGCGGACGCTCGCCCGGACGCCGGCGGCCTCGGCGCGGCGCAGGCCGGCGCGGACGGCGCTGATCGCGGCGCTGGAGAGCATCGTGACCTGCTCGAGGTCGATGACGAGGTCGCGCGCCCCCGGTGTGGTGCACAGGGTGAGGTGCGCCTGCAACTCGTCGATCATGGCGGCGTCGACGGGTCCGGTGACGTGCAGGATCTGCCCGTCCTCCTGTTCCTGCAGGTAGACATCGGCCACCGTGACGTCTACCGCCGGGTGCCGGGGGACGCTGTGGTGGGAGTGCTTCCACGGGCGGAGCTGGACGGTGACCTCGGTGCCGTGCCCGTGGTCGATGGACATGGCCGTGGCGAGTTGTTGCACCAGCGCCAGCCCGATGCCCCGGTCGTTGCCCGGTTGCGGTGGCTGCAGCCACGCGCCCTGATCGCAGACCCGCAGCGTCAGGGCGCCGCGGTGGCCGAGCTCGGCCTCCACCGTGACGGGCCCGCGGGTGCCGCCGTAGGCGTGTTCGACAGTGTTCTCGACCAGCTCGCTGATGATCTGGTCGAGCTCGACGAGGGCACGTTCAGACACTTGGCCGGGGCGGAACCAGGCACGCAGTGCCGCGCGGACGGCGGCGACGTCGGTCAGGCCGATGACGCGCTCCAGCCGGAACGGCTCGGCCGCCGGTACGCGGTGCAGCGCGAGCAGGGTGATGTCGTCGGTCGCGCCGGTCTCGCGGGTGAGGCGTTCGAGGACCTGCACGGTCGCACGGTCCACGGCCGACGGCTCGCTGAAGCCGGGCATCAGCTCGTCGGCCACCGCGCCCATGACGGTGCGGAGCAGCTCCACGGTGCCGCGAGTCGCGGGCACACCGGGTCGTTCGACGATCCCGTCGCTGTAGAGCAGCAGCACCTCGTCGCCCAGCTGCGCGGTGCGCGCCGCCCGCTGGTCGGCCTCGCCGATCCGGCCCGCGCCGCTGGGCTCCAGGAAGGCGCCGCCGCCGGTCGCGCCGGCGAGCAGGGGCGGGGGATGGCCGGCGCAGCAGTAGCGCAGCTCGCCGGTGCGCAGGTCGAGCGTGAGGACACAGACCGTGCTGCCGGCACCGGCCGGTACGACCTCGACGAAGCGATCGAGAGCCCGGACGACCTCGGAGACCTCCGCACCCGCGTGCAGACGCTCGAGTGCGACGGCCCGCAGCTGCGCCATCACCGCCGAGGCGGCGACACCGTGCCCGACGACGTCGCCGACCACGGCGGCGACCGTGTCGTCGTCGAGGGACAGGACATCGAACCAGTCGCCGCCTGCCGCCTGCTCGGCGCCACCGACGGCGTAGCCGGCCGCGATGTCCAGCCTCGGCAGGACCGGCAGCCTGGTCGGCAGCAGGGCGCGCTGGACCTCGTCGATGACGTCGGTGGCCCGCCGATAGCGCCGACCGAGCTCGGCCGCCGCGGCAGCCTCGGCCTCCTCACGACGGACGGCGGACGTGACGTCGCGGCCGACGCCGAGGACCCCGACGGTCTGCCCCTGTCGGTTCCGGAACGGAACCGCCTCGAAGTCCAGGACGATCTCCTCCTGGTGCCCGTCCGGCGTCGCTACGGCAAGCCGGGTCCGGTGGAACAACGCCCGCTCGCCCGCGTAGGCACGGTCGAAGATCTCGACGATCCCCTGGCCCTCGCTGCCGCCCATGAAGTCGGCGACCCGCATCCCGACCGGGTTGAAGCCGCCGAGGACGCGGAGGAACTCCGCGTTGAGGGCCACCGCCCGGTGCTCAGGGCCCTCGTAGACGATGACGGCCCAGGGCACCTGGTGCAGTGCGACCGACCGCAGGCGGTCGCTGCCGCCGCCGTCCTCCGCCAGCAGGTCAGCCTCGTCCACAGCTCCACCCTCCTCGACGTCCAC
>CAKUMG010000256.1 GCA_934667465.1 uncultured Actinoplanes sp.
CGTGTACACGACGGGGGCGCCGGTAGCGGTCTGCTCGACGCGCCAGTAGAACTGGATGTTGGCCCTGGCGTACTGATCTGCCTTGACGATCCGGTCGGTCGTCTCGGAGCCGGGTGAGACCACCTCGACCACCAGAAGAACGTGCTCGGGTCGCGTCGGGGTGACGTCTATGGTTGCCGCCCGGTAGACAGTGACGTCGGGGCGCCGGTTGTTCAACGGCACGTCGTGAAGCCTGACGTCGAAGTCGGTGTCAGCGTTCCAGTCCGGACCCGCGGCGACGTCCAAGGCGTTCGCCAAGAGCCGCGCCAGGCGGTTGTGGCGCTTGGACGCACTCGGGGTCACGAGGACCATCCCATCCACGATTTCAATGCCCGCACACTGCTCTTCTGTCCAGGTTTCGTACTGTTCAGCCGTTACCTGCTCGTGCATCCAGGCCGGCGCGACCATCTCGACAGTCATACACACTCCTGGGCTAGTCAGTCACCGAGCTCAGAATAGTCGCTGACAGGTGCCCGTGGCCGCCCCCAGCGCGGGCCGCGAGATCCGCGATGGCGGGCAATCCTCCGATCGGTGGAGGGGTGCCTCCGGTGAGTGGGTTCACTAGTGGGGCACGGCCACCGCCACGTTGGGCAGCGGCACGGTCGGCTACGAGTGGGACGAGGACGCCGACAACGGCGCGAGGCCGCCGGGGCTGATCAGGCTCTCCACCACCACCGCGTCGGGGGTCGAGATCCTGAACGACTACGGATCCACGTACGGCAGCGGCAGCGCGACCCGCCACCTGACGCTGCACCGGGCACCGAGCGGCGCGCTGGTGTTCGGTGCCGGGACCGTGCATTGGTCGTGGGGTCTGGACAGCACCCACGACCGCGGCTCCGGGGCGGCCAGCGCCCCCGATGCGGCAGGCCACCGTCAACCTGCTCGCCGACATGGGCGTACAGCCGGGGACTTTGCAGTCGGGTTCGAGCGCGGCGACCGCCTGGGCCGACACGACCGGCCCGGCGGCGGCGATCACCGCCCCGGCCGCCGGCGCGACGGTGCAGTCCGGGTCGCCGACGACCCCGGCCGACCCCGACACCGCCGGCACCGAGATCGGCATACGGTTCCGCGCCGACGTCGCGGGCCAGGTCACCGCGATCCGGTTCGACAAGAGCAGCGGCAACACCGGCACCCACGTCGGCCGGCTGTGGACGAACACCGGCACACAGCTGGCCGCGGTCACGTTCACCGGCGAGTCGGCCTCCGGCTGGCAGCAGGCGACACTCGCCACCCCCGTGACAGTGAGCCCGGGAACCACGTACGTCGTCTCGTACTTCGCGCCGAACGGCCGCTACGCCGCCGACACCAACTACTTCCGGACCCAGGGCGTCACCAGCGCGCCGCTGCGGGCACTGCGCGACGGCGAGGACGGGGTCAACGGCGTCTACCGGTACGGGACCGGCTTCCCGGCCCTGGCCTGGGGGAGCGCCAACTACTACGTGGACGTCGTCTTCACCCCGGTCCTGCACGGCCTCGGCGTCACCACCGGCACGCGCCTGCTGCACCCGCCGACCTAGGGCGAGGGGTGACCCACCGGCCGGGGCGGGGTCAGGGGCGGGTGGTGCGGTGGACCTGCCATTGCTGCCAGGCGAGACCGGGTTCGAGGTCGGCGTAGCCGCGGCCACGTTCGAGGGTCTTCGCGTCGGCGTGGATCATCATCACGCACGCGCCTTCGCTGGTGAGGTGCTCCACCTCGGCGCGTACGAGGGGGCGGCCTGCCTTGTTCTCGGCGGAGGTGAGCAGGGCCACCAGCGGGGGGATGAACACGGGTCGCGACTCCGTACGCGAATCCGCCCTGCCGCCCTCGGGGCCCAGCCGCCAGACGCCGAACGGGTTGTGGCAGGGGTGGCCCAGCGGGTAGCCGTCGTCCGGCCAGCGTTCCAGGCGGCGGCGCGGGGTGGCGGCGTCGGGCGCGAAGGTGTCGCCACTGACCAGCACCGGGTCCTCGGCGAGCTGGTAGACGTCGAGCGTGCCGAGCAGCCGCTCCGCCTCGGCGGGCGGGGCCTCGACCTGCGAGTCCGGCAGCCCGAACGCGTGCATGCCGCAGGTCCGGGTCACACCGCCGTCGCCCAGCACGACCACGGCGGAGCGGTAGAGCGCCCACGGGTCGCCGCCCTCGAGGACCTCGACCCAGCGTGCGACGGTCCAGCCCAGCTTCGACTGCTCGAGCCGCACCCCCAGCGCCCCGGCGTCGCCCAGCGCGGCGATCAGCCGGGACACCGGCCCTGCCGCGGCACCCAGGTACACCGGCAGGTCGAGCACCAGGGCGCTGCCCGCCCCCGCGACGGCCCGCTGCTCGCCGGCTGACATGGTGCCGTACCCGAACGCGTCACCGAACGAGCCGTCGTTCCGCACCCACTCCGCCAGGGCGCGCAACCCGAGGGTCCCCGACGTGAGCTCGTCGCCGTCCAGCGTCAGGCCGGAGCGCCCGAGCGCGGCCTGCCACTGGGCCATCGTCGCTGCCGTCCCGGGAACGAGGAGCCGCACGCCGTAGACGAGATCACCACTCATGCCGCGGAGGGTAACGCGTGCCTGAGCCGGGGATCAGCAGGGGCAGGAGGTCGCGCAGGTCCTCGGTGTCGACGACATGGTCGGCGGCGTCACGCGCCGCGGCGGAGGCGTTGAGGGCGATCGCCGTCCCGGCCTCCCGGAAGAGCGGCAGGTCGGAGCGCGAATCCCCCACCGCCGCCACGTCGCCGAGCGCGTAGCCGTGCGCCGCACACCACTGCGCGACGAACTCCAGCTTGCCCTGCTCGCTGAGGTGGCGCCCGACCCGCCCGGTGAGGCGGCCGCCGGCATAGGACATCTCGGCGCCGGAGATGGCGGCGAAACGGTGCGCGTGCGGCAGCTGCTCGCCCGCGAAGCGCCAGGCGAGGGTGGCGAGCAGCAGATGGGCGCCCGCAGCGGCGAGCGTGTCGAGGGTTTCCGCCACGCCGCCGATCCAGGGGGCGTCGCGCAGGTGGTGGCGGACGTCGCCGGGGCCGAGGCCGGTGAAGAGGGCTGCCTCGCGGTTCGCGAAGGTGACGTTGTCGATCTCGTACGCGTCGTAGGCGCGCTCGAGCTCCGTCACCGCCGCCGCGTGGCCCATCGAGCGGGCGAGCACGAGCGAGGTCGTCGTGCCCCGCAGCAGGGTGCCGTCCAGGTCGAACGCGATCACGGGGAAGCGTACGGTCACGGCAGCTGCCCGGTCGGCAGGGCACCGCACGGGCCGGACGAACAGTGAGCATCCATGGTGGAAGGCAGCTTACGGATCATGCACGCGCCGGGACACCCCGTCGGTCACGGGGTGTCCCGGGCGGGTGACGGCCGACGATCAGGCGGGGAGCCCGCCGACTGTCGAGTTGACCCAGCTGCGGATGGAGGGCAGGTCGCCGTAGATGGACGGCGCGGTCGCGCAGGTGGAGCTGCTGTTGCCGGCGCGGCTGGTGACGCCGATCAGGTTCCAGCGCCCGCTGACCGCGCGGACCTGGGGGCCGCCCGAGTCGCCGTAGCAGGCGCCCGAGTTGCCGTTGGTGTTGTTGGTGCAGATCTCGTACGCGGCGTCGATGCCCGAGCAGCGGCTGTCCGCGACGATCGAGGTGTCGAGCTGGTGCGCCACGGTCGGCGCCGCGCCGCAGCCGCGGGGCGCGCAGGTCTGGCCCCAGCCGATGATGCGGGTGGCCGTGCCGACGGCGCCCGAGGTGGTGGGGATCGGCGCCGGGGCGTAGCCGACCGACGACGCGAGCTCCATGAGCTTGACGTCGATCCGCGAGTGCGTGACGGCGCGGCGCACGGCGACCACGGTGCCGCCGCTCGAGCGGTTGATGCTGCCCACGCGCACGGAGGCGGGCGTCGGGCAGTGCGCGGCGGTCACGACCCAGTTCGCCTTGATCAGCGAGCCGGTGCACCCGGACGTGTAGACCATGAACGAGTAGTTCTCGGTCGCCTGCTGGCCGCCGACCACCCGCTGGCTGGGCGCCGGGTCGGGCGGGGCCGCGGCGGCATGCGCGGCCGGGGCGAGCAGGCCGGTGATGGCGACGGCGGCGGCGAGGAGGAAGCGGGCGGGATTGCGCATGGAGGTCCCTTCGGCCGTACGGGTGGGCTGGTGCCCGCCCGCACGGTAACAAAAAATTTATGGGCCTCGATACATCCCGGGCGCACCCTCTCGCCGGGGCAATGGCCCGCCCCGGCACGGCCCGCCCCCAGCGACAGACACCGCGGCCGCCCGCGGAGCGGCGGACACCGCGGCCGTCCCCGGCGGCAGGCATCACAGCACGCTCGGGGCGGCGCGCGCGGAAAGGCGGCGCAAAAGTGTTACCGCGGCACGGGGAAAGCAGTCGGCCGCGCTTCTCCTTGAGCCCGGCGAAACACATTGGCAACATTGGGAAACGTCAATGTTATCGCTCACAAGGAGAACGGCTGATGGAATTGCGCGCCCGCCCACGGCGGCCCCGCTGGACCCGTACGGTCATCGCACTGTCCACCCTGCTGGCGGGCGCCGGCGCCGCGGTCGTCACCGCCGCGCCCGCTTCCGCCGCCACGATCGACACGAACGCCTCGTACGTGCTGGTCAACCGGAACAGCGGCAAGGCCCTCGACGTCTACAACCTGGCCACGACCGACGGCGCCCGGATCACCCAGTGGTCCCGCAACGACGGCGCCCAGCAGCAATGGCAGTTCGTCGACTCCGGCGGCGGCTATTACCGGCTCAAGTCGCGGCTGTCGGGCAAGGTGCTCGACGTGTACAACTGGTCGACAGCGGACGGCGGATCGGTCGTGCAGTGGACCGACCTCAACGCCACCAACCAGCAGTTCAGCGTGCAGGACGTCGACGGCTACATTCAGCTGATCAACCGGAACAGCGGCAAGGCCCTCGAGGTGCAGGGCGCCTCCACGGCCGACGGCGGCACCATCGTGCAGTACGCCGACTGGAACGGCACCAACCAGCAGTGGCAGCTCGTGCCGGTGGGCGGCGGCAGCAACCCGCCCGGGTCGTGCGCGCTGCCGTCGTCGTACCGGTGGAGCTCGACCGGCTCGCTGGCCAACCCGAGGTCCGGCTGGGTGTCGCTCAAGGACTTCACGACCGCGCCTTACAACGGCCGGACGCTGGTCTACGCCACGACCCACGACACCGGTACGACGTGGGGGTCGATGAACTTCGGACTGTTCTCGAACTGGTCGGAGATGGCCTCGGTGAGTCAGAACGCGATGTCCTCGGCCACCGTCGCGCCGTCGCTGTTCTATTTCGCGCCGAAGAACATCTGGGTGCTCGCCTACCAGTGGGGCGGCCCGGCCTTCTCCTACCGGACCTCGAGCGACCCGGCCAACCCCAACGGATGGTCGGCGCCGCAGACGCTCTTCACCGGCAGCATCACCGGCTCCGGCACCGGGCCGATCGACCAGGCGATCATCGGCGACGGGCAGAACATGTACCTGTTCTTCGCCGGTGACAACGGCAAGATCTACCGGGCGAGCATGCCGATCGGCAACTTCCCCGGCAACTTCGGCTCGTCCTACACGACCATCATGAGCGACACCACGAACAACCTGTTCGAGGCGCCGCAGGTCTACAAGGTCCAGGGCCAGAACCAATACCTCATGATCGTCGAGGCGATCGGCGCGAACGGGCGCTACTTCCGCTCGTTCACCGCCAGCAGCCTGGGCGGCTCGTGGACCCCGCAGGCCGCCAGTGAGGGCAACCCGTTCGCGGGCAAGGCCAACAGCGGCGCCACCTGGACCAACGACATCAGCCACGGCGAGCTGATCCGCGTCAGCGCCGACCAGACCATGACCGTCGACCCGTGCAACCTGCGGCTGCTCTACCAGGGCCGCTCCCCCAGCTCGGGCGGCGACTACGGGCTGCTGCCCTACCGACCGGGCCTGCTGACCCTGCGCAGGTGAACGAAGGCGCAGGGTAAACAAAGGCGCAGGTGAACAAAAGGCGCAGGTGAACGAAGGCGCTGAGGGCGGCGCGGCGGCCGAGGGGCCGCCGCGCCGCGTACGGGAATCAGCTCGTCTGGCAGGAGACCGTCGGCCAGTTCCAGTTGCCGTTGGCCATCACGGTGATCCCGAACGTATTGCCGTTGCCGTTCGGCCGGGCCGTGACTGTGCCGCTCGTCCCGCTGACGGCCGCGTTCCAGCTGTTCTGGATGCTCTGCCCGCCGCCGAGCCCGAGGCTCACGGTCCAGTTGCTCGCGTTGCTGACCGCCACGTTGAGGTTGAACCGGTCGCCGAACCGGTCGCCGGCCGACACGGTGGCGGTGCAGTTGCCGGTGGGCGGGTTGGTCGGGCCGGTGCCCCCGCCGCTGCCCTCGCGGACCGTGATGTCGGAGCTGCCGCTGCTCTGGTAGCCCTCGGTCGCCAGGACCTGGTAGCTGTGGTTGGAGCCGAGGTTCAGGCCGGCCCGCGCCCACGCGTCGAAGTGGTTGGCGGTGGTGATCGTGCCGCTGGAGCGCTTCTGCTGGCGGACGCTCCAGAACTGGTAGAACGTCTGGATCCCGTCGATCGACGGCTGGTTGACCCGCTGGCTGCGGTAGATGTCGTAGGTGCTGCCGTCGGTGGTCACCGAGCCCATCCGGGTGGCGCCGCTGCTCGGGTTGTAGGTGCCGAAGTTCTCGACGACGTAGTACTCGATGAGCGGGTTGCGCGTCCACCCGTACAGGGCGAGGTAGCTGTTGCCGTTCGGGCTGTAGCTGCCCGAGTAGGTGATCGTCCGCCGGGTGCCGGTGGCCCAGCCCTTGCCGCCGACCCAGTTGTTGGTGTTGTTGCTCCAGCTGCTGGAGTACCGGCCGTCGGCGCGCAGCGTCATGCTCGCGTTGCCGCTGTCCTTCCAGAAGGAGAAGAAGTAGCCGTTGTGGGTGCCGGTGAGGTTGGAGGTCAGGGTCCGGTCTGCCTCGGCGTACGCGGGGGACGCCAGCAGGGTTCCGGCGGCGGCCACCACCGCGGCGCAGGCGGCGCCGAGCAGCAGCCGGGTCCGGCTGCGCCTGGTCGGCGCGGGAGCGGTGTCGTTCACGTTGTCTCCTCCTCGGCGGCGCCGGCTTCTCGCGACAGTCCGGTGACGACCGCCGCGCGCCCGGCTACCGCATCGATGCGCATGGATCTGTGATTCCGGACCGTAGAAGCGTGCGCGGTGAGCTGTCAACAACTTCCGGCAATATTCCGGTAATCTGCACGACCCACTAGGGCCACTTCAAGGGCGTTTTTCGAGCGAGAGGTACGCGGCGCAGGTCCACGACTTCCGGCGGCGCTCCGGAAGTTTCAGTCGGTGGGCGCGGGCCTGACGAGGAACGAGCCCGCAGCGAAGAACGCGGTGCCGCCGTCCGACTGGTCGACCCACAGCTGGTCGCCGCGGTGCCGCAGGAACCAGCCGGGGTAGTTCGCCGACTCGAGCACGATCGAGCCCGGCCCCGCACCGGCCGCCGGGCAGAATGTGGCGTCGCCGCGGAACGGCGGCGCCCCGTCGTCCCGTTGCAGCC
>CAKUMG010000257.1 GCA_934667465.1 uncultured Actinoplanes sp.
ATCTGCGCGGTGCCCGGCACCGGCTCGCTTCCGCCGGGACCGAGATCTCCCCGCTCCGGGGAAGCCTGGTGCGGCCAGCCCTCAGTGTCCGGCCTGTGCGGCATGTCGTCCGGGAACCCGCCGAGCAGGTCCGTCAACAGGTCCCCTCGATCGTCGATCGCCACCATCTCGGGGGTGATCGCTTGTCCCGCGTCCGCGTCAGCCCGCGCCCAGCCGCCGTCCCAGAGCCTCCCGGGCCGGGTGGCGGGCACTGCGATCGCCTCGGAACCTGCCATGCCCGCGGGCGCCGGCGGTTCGGTGCCCGCAGACTCGGGCGGTCCCGGCTCCTCACCCCCGGCCGGCTCGGCGCCGCCCTCCTGGCCGAACGTGCCCGGATCGGCGTTGTGCCTGGTCATCGCGAGGGACAGCGCCGCCCGGGCCAGTGTCGGCCCGTTCCACCCCGGCTCGTGTGCCCCCAGCGCGTCCGCCGCGCCACCGTCTGCCGCGCCACCGTCTGCCGCATTACCGTCCGCCGCGGAACTGGCCGGCGTGGCGACCCCGTCCGGCACGGCAGGTGCCACCGCGGGGGAGTCCGGCGCGGCGACGAGCCCGGAGGTCGTCGTCAGGTGCGGGCGGAAGAACCCGGGCAACTCCGGCATCTCGATCGTCGGCTCGTTCTCCGGCAGGGGCAGATCCGGCGCGGGCCAGTCCTGCGGGACGTCGGTGCTTCCCGGCATGGCGTTCCTCCTCGGGCAGGGTGCCATGCATCGGTACGTACGCGAGCCCCCAGCGGATCGAGCCCCCCGGAAATTTGTCCCGCTGGCCGGGCTTGTCCACCTTCGACCGGGTGCGCGCGCTCCGCCGCCCGCCGCCCGCCGCCCGCCGCCCCGGCGCAGGCGCCCCGCCCGGCCACTCCTGCTCGCTGCTGCCTGGCACCCCGGTGCCGCCCGCGTCACCGGCCGGGCCGCCGCCCGCCGCGGGCCATCGTCGTCCGCTGTCGCCGTCCGTGGCTGCCCGCCGTTCGCTGACCACCAGGCCGCGCCCGCCGGTCGCCGTCCATCTCGGGTCGCCGCCCGGGCCGCTCTCACCGGGCTGCTGTTCAGCCGCCGGGTTGCCGCGACCGCGCGGCGGGCCGCTGCGAGCGGGGCGGCGAACCGGCCTGGGCGCTGGTCAGAGGAGCGACTCGATCGCGCCCAGGACCTCGGCGTCGGGGCCGAGGGCGCTGGGGACGACGGCGAGGCCGGCGGTGGCGCTCGGGGAGCAGTGGCGCAGGAGGGCCTCGCGGACGCCGTCGACGACGTAGGGGCCCGCTTCGGCGAACCGGCCGCCGACCACGACGACGGCCGGGTTGAGGACGTTGCAGACCGGGGCGACCGAGCGGCCCGTGAGGCGGCCCGCGTCGGCGAGGGCGCGCTGGACCGGGCGGTTGTCGGCGGCGGCCAGGGCCAGGAGCTCGGTCTCGGCGGCCGTCGAGTAGGTGGGCTGCGGTGTGCTCGAGCGCGGGTTCAGCAGGGCCGCGAAGTAGGCGGGGGACAGGTAGACCGACAGGCATCCGCGGCTCCCGCAGACGCAGAACGGGCCGACCTCGCGGACGTTGAGGTGCCCGACCTCGCCCGCGTAGCCGATCGCGCCGCGGTGCATCCGGCCGCCCGCGATGATGCCGGCGCCCGTGTACTGGTCGGTGCGCAGGTAGAGCACGTCGCGGGCACCCCGGGCGGCGCCGCGCCGCGTCTCGGCCAGCGCCGCCAGGTCGCCGTTGTTCTCGGCGCGGACCGGGACGCCGAGGATCGCCGCCGCCTCGTCGCCGGGATGAAAACCGGCGTACGCGGGTAGCACCCCGCGGGCGCCGAACCTCCCGGTCACGGGGTCGACGGGCGCGGGCACACTGAGCGCGGCCGCCCGCAGGTCGCCGGGGGCATGACCGTGACCGAGCAGCAGGTCCCGCCCGAACCCGGCGGCGTGCCGGATCAGCGCGGCGCCCGCGAGCCCGGGCGGGATCTCGGTGTGCCCGTCGTGACGGACAGCCCCGCTGCCGTCGGCGACCACGGCCCGGATGCCGGCGGCGCTCAACGCGATCCCGAGCAGCAGCCCCCGCGGCGGGGCCGCCCGGAACCGGGGTGACGGCCGCCCGGCCCGCCGCTCACCGGGCGGGGGCTCGACCTGCTCGACCACGCCCTCCGCCGCCAGCTCGCCGAGCAGCTCGATGACCGCAGCCCGCGGGAGCCGCGTGAGCCGGACGACGTCGCTCCGATCGGTGGCGCCGCGTGCGCGCAGCAGCTCGACGATCATGCCCCGCCGCACCACCCGCTCCCGCCGCCCCGGCGTCACCACCGCCCCGCCGGCCCTTGAGGAAACCGCCCCGCCGACCCTTGAGGAAACCGCCCCGCCGGCCCCCGGAGACGCCGGCGGCAGCACGCCCCCGCCCGGCTCGGCGAACGAAGCCGAATAAACGGGCGAGCCGGACAAATCGCGTCCGGAGGAAACCGGCGAAACCGGCGGCCCGGACAGCTCGCCCCCGGGGGAGGCGTGCCCGAAGGCGCGACTGCCCCGCGCGGCCGGAGTCACACTGACGGCCGCATCGATCGCGCCCAGCACGGCGGCCCGCCCGGAGAGTGCACTGGCCCGCACCACCGTGGCATCGGCGACCTCCGGCTGCGCGTACCGCCGCACGGACTCGCGCACCCCGGCGACGATGATGCCCTCCGGGTCGATGAGCGGCCCGTCGAGCACCACCAGGGACGGGTTGACCGTGTTGGCGAGGTCCGCGACCACCCGCCCGATCATGCGCCCGGCGTCGGCGAGGACCCGTTCGGCGGTGGCGTCGCGCCGGGCCAGCTCGGTGACCTGGGCGGGAGTGAGCGTCTCCCCGTACGTCGCCGCGAGCACGGCCAGGATCTCCCGCGGCGACGCGATCGTCTCGAGGCAGCCGCGGTTGCCGCAGCGGCACAGCGCGCCGGTCTCGTCGACCTGGACGTGGCCGATCTCGCCGGCGGCGCCGGTCGCGCCGTGGTGCACGTGCCCGTCGAGCAGCAGCCCGCAGCCGATCCCGGTGGAGATGCGCAGGTAGGCGACCGTCCGGTGGCCGCGGGCGGCGCCGTGCGCGACCTCGCCGAGCAGGCTCAGGTCGGCGTCGTTGCGCACGTTGACCCGCAGCCCGAGCCGGGCCTCCAGCTCGGCGTCGGGCACGACCCCGCCCCAGCCGGGCAGGACACTGCTGGCCACGATCGCGCCCGTCCCGCTGCTGATCGGCGCGGAGAACCCGGCCACGGCCGACCAGATGCGGCCGGCCCCGGAGGACGCCACGCACCCGCGGATCAGCCCGGCCACCGCGTCGAGGCTCCCGGCCACGTCCGCGGTGTCGAGTTCCAGGTCGCGTTCCACGAGGACGGCCCCGGTCAGGTCGGCGACGGCCGCCCGGACCCCCGCCCCGCCGACCACGGCTCCCACCACGCACCCGGCGGCCGGGCCGAGGGTGAGCAGGCGGGCGGGACGCCCCGGCCCGGCTGCCGTGGCCGGGCCCTCGGCGAGCAGGCCCGCCGTCAGCAGCTCGGTCACCAGGCCGTTGACCGTGGCCCGGGCCATGCCGGTGCGCCGGACCAGCTCCGCGCGGCTGACCCCGCCCTCCGCCCGGACGACGGACAGCAAGTAGTCGCGGCTCACGACGTGCACCCGGCGACCGATGGGAGAAGGGGACACGCGCACAGCGTACCCCCGCGGTTTTGACGCAATGCTCTTTAATTGAGCGCGCAATAAGCGGACAGTAGGGCAATTTCACGGCCATCCGGCGCTCCCATAGCGAACGCATGGCCAAATCTCGTGAAATACGCCCGTCACAAGCCCTTGGGTTAGCGATATTCCGATCGATAACGTCGAACGAGGCCAGCCGGCGAGAGGCGACCCTTCCCCGTTCCGAGGTGCGACATGACCACTATCGATCAGCAGGCAGCACGACCGGCCGGAACGCAGCCGCGACCCGACGCCCCCACCCGGCTGATCGTGGCGATGGCGCTGGCGATGCTCGGCGCGTACGTGGCGATCCTCACCCCCGTCGTCGTCACCATGTCGATCCGGGTCGCGCAGATCGCCGGCGACAGTAAGACCTCCGCACTGAGCACCGTCCTGTCGGTCGGCGCGATCCTGGCCCTGATCGGCAACCCGCTCTTCGGCGCGCTGTCGGACCGGACCACCTCACGTTTCGGTCGCCGCCGCCCCTGGCTCATCGGCGGTATGACGGTCGGCGTCGCCGGCCTGCTGATCGTCGCCACCGGCGGCAGCATCCCCGTGCTCACCGCGGGCTGGGCCCTCGCCCAGCTCGGCGTCAACGCCACCCTCTCCACCCTGACCGCGCTGCTGCCCGACCAGATCCCGCCGCAGCAGCGGGGCCGGGTCAGCGGCATCCTCGGCCTGATGACCTCGGTCGCGATCCTGGCCGGCACCGCGCTGGCCGACCTGCTCTCCGGTCACACGTTCGCGATGTTCATGGTCCCGGCGCTGATCGGCGTCGTCACGGTCGCGGTGCTCGTCGTGATCGTCAAGGACAAGCCTGCCGTACGCGGCGCGGCTGCCCGCTACACCGCACGCGAGTTCGTGCGCACTTTCTCCGTCAATCCGCGCCGCCACCCGGACTTCGCGTGGAACGTGCTCAGCCGGTTCCTGATCTGGATGGGCATCGCAAGCGTCACCACGTACCAGGCGTACCTGCTCATCGACCGGTTCGGCTACACCACCGGCAACGTGGCCGGCGGCGTGCTGATCGCGACCGTGCTCACCACCGCGGGCATGCTGCTGGGCTCGACCGCCGGCGGCTGGCTCTCCGACCGTACGGGCAAGCGCCGCCCGTTCGTCCTCGGCGCGGGCGTGGTCATCGCCGCCGCCCTGCTGGTGATCGCGTTCGCGGACAGCTTCGGGGTGTTCCTGGCGGCGGTGGCGCTGTTCGGGCTCGGCGAGGGGCTCTACCTGGCCGTCGACCTGGCGCTCGCCACCGACGTGCTGCCCGACCCGGACGACGCGGCCAAGGACATGGGCGTCATGAACATCGCCAACGCCCTGCCGCAGTCGCTGGTCCCGATCCTGGCCGCCCCGATCCTCACCATCGGTTCCGGCGCGGCGAACAACTACAGCGCCCTGTTCCTCATCGGCGCGATCGTCACCACGGCCGGGGCCCTGCTGGTCCGCTTCGTCCGCGGCGCCCGCTGAAAACCAGGCGCCTCATGGAGATCACGCGGCCCGTGGACATTCTGCGGCGCCCGCTGAGATCCCGCGGCGCCGGCTGAGCCGGATCGCCGCGCGGGCCGGGCCGGCGTCAAGGACCCGCACCGCCGTCCCCGCTCGCAAGACCCCGGCTCGCAACACCGCCGCCCGCCCCCGACCCGCGGCGCCCGCTCGACCCCAGGAGCACACCATGTACCCGTACGAGAATCCCGATCTGACCGTCGACGATCGCGTGGCCGACCTCACCGGCCGCATGACGCTCGAGGAGAAGGCCGGGCTCATGTTCCACTCGATGACCGCGGTCAACCCCGACGGCACCCTGTACGAGCCGGACGGCCCCGGCGGCATGTTCGAGTCCACCGCCGGCCTGGTCCGCGACAGGCTGATCTCCCACGTCAACATCTTGACCACCGCGCCGACCCCGCCCGCGAGGATCGCGGAGTGGCACAACCGGATCCAGGAGCTGGCCGAGGGCACCCGACTCGGCATCCCCGTCACGGTCTCCACCGACCCGCGCCACGGCGTGCTCGACAACCCCGCGACCAGCGCGGCCGCCGCCGGCTTCTCGCCATGGCCGGAACCGATCGGCTTCGGCGCGATCAAGGACCCGGCCGTGATGCGCCGCTTCGCCGACACCGTGCGCCGCGAATATCTGGCCACCGGCATCCGCGTCGCCCTGCACCCGATGGCCGACCTGGCCACCGAGCCGCGCTGGGCCCGCACCAGCGGCACCCTCGGCTCCGACGTGGACGTGGTGTCGGCGCTGATCCGTGAGTACGTGCTCGGCCTGCAGGGCGGCGCGCTCGGCTCGGACAGCGTCGCCGCGATGGTCAAGCACTTCCCCGGCGCCGGCCCGCAGAAGGACGGCGAGGACGCCCACTTCCCGTACGGCCGCGAGCAGGTCTATCCCGGCGAGCAGTGGGACCTGCACCTCAAGCCGTTCCAGGCCGCGTTCGACGCCGGGGTCGCGCAGGTCATGCCGTACTACGGGATGCCGGTCGGCACCGAGCACGAGGAGGTCGGCTTCGGCTTCAACCGCGGGATCGTGCAGGGGTTGCTCCGCGACCGGTACGGCTTCGACGGCGTGGTCTGCACCGACTGGGGCCTGGTCACCGACGCCGACGACGTCATGGGCGCGCCGATGCCCGCCCGCGCGTGGGGCGTCGAGGGCCTGACCCGGCTCGAGCGCGTCGCGAAGATCCTGGACGCCGGCGCGGACCAGCTCGGCGGCGAGCAGTGCCCGGAACTGATCGTCGAGCTGGTCCGGACGGGCCGGATCAGCGAGGAGCGGATCGACATCTCCGTACGCCGCATCCTGCGCGACAAGTTCCGGCTGGGTCTGTTCGACGACCGCCGCTATGTCGACACCGCCGCCGTCGCCACCACGGTCGGCACCCCGGACCTCGTCGCGGCCGGCCTCGACGCGCAGCGCAGGTCCGTCGTCGTGCTCAGCAACCCGGCGGCGCTCCTGCCCCTGCGCGAGGGCATCAGCCTGTACGTGGACGGCGTGGACCCGGCCGTCGCCGGGCGCTACGGCACGGTCGTGTCCACCCCGGAGCTCGCCGACGCCGCGATCGTGCGCCGCGGTGCCCCGTACGAGCAGCGCGGCGGCGGTTTCGAGGCGTTCTTCCACGCCGGCCGCCTCGACTACACCCCGGAGGAACTCGCTCCGATCCTGGCGACCGCTGCGGCGACCCCGGCCGTCGTGGACGTCATGCTCGACCGGCCCGCCATCCTGACCGGGCTCGCGCCGCACGTGGGCGCGCTGACCGGATCGTTCGGCACCGGCGACGAGGCGCTGCTCGACGTCCTGTTCGGCCGGCACCCGGCGACGGGCACGCTGCCGTTCGAGCTGCCGTCGTCCACCGCGGAGGTCGAGGCGTCCCGCGAGGACGTGCCCAACGACACGGCTGCGCCGCTGTTCCCGTACGGCCATGGTCTGCGCACTGTCTAGGTCTTTCCTGTGGGGCAGGGGCGGCGCCGGGATCTTCTCCTCTCCCGTCGCCGCCCCCTTTCAGGAGGTGACCCGGGGGAGCCCGTCCACCGTGGCGCCCTCGAGACGGTTCGGGTCGACGCTCCACAGCCCGGCGACAGCGAGCACGGCATCCTCGTCGTGCTGCGTCCCCGTACCGCCAGCCACTCGATCTTGTATCCGAGCCCCGCTGCGATCTCCACGGCCGGACCCTGGACCACGTGATCTCGCCGGCGCGGCGCGGCGCGGGCGTGGCTCGGGCGGGGTGCGGGCGCGGTGCGTGTGGGGCTGGCGCGGTGGGGCTGCGGGCGGGGGTGCGTGTGG
>CAKUMG010000258.1 GCA_934667465.1 uncultured Actinoplanes sp.
ACGCTGAACAGCTCGTCCGCGACCGCGGCATCGTCGAGGGTGACCTGCTTCAAGGTGCGCGTCGCCGGGTCCATGGTGGTGTCCCACAGCTCGTGGAAGTTCATCTCACCGAGGCCCTTGAACCGCTGGATGTCGTCCGGCTTGGCGTTGGCCTTCTTCTGCTGACGCAGGGCGATGAGCCCGTCGCGCTCCCGGTCGGAGTACGCGTACTGCGCGTCGTCGCCGCGCTTGTTCCACTTGATCTTGTAGAGCGGCGGGGCGGCCAGGTAAACGTGCCCCTGCTCGACCAGCGGACGCATGAAGCGGAACAGCAGGGTGAGCAGCAGCGTCTGGATGTGCTGGCCGTCGACGTCGGCGTCCGCCATCAGCACGATCTTGTGATAGCGCAGCTTGGCGATGTCGAAGTCGTCGTGGATGCCGGTGCCCGCGGCCGTGATCAGCGCCTGGACCTCGTTGTTCTTCAGCACCCGGTCGATCCGGGCCTTCTCCACGTTGAGGATCTTGCCGCGGATCGGGAGGATCGCCTGGATCCGGCTGTTGCGGCCCTGCTTGGCCGAGCCGCCGGCCGAGTCGCCCTCGACGATGAACAGCTCGGACTCGCGCGGGTCGGTGGACTGGCAGTCGGCCAGCTTGCCCGGCATCGAGCCGGACTCGAGCAGCGACTTGCGCCGGGCCAGCTTGCGCGCCTGCTGCGCGGCGATGCGCGCGCGGGCCGCCTGCGAGGCCTTGGTGATGATCGTCTTGGCCTCGGCCGGGTTGCGGTCGAACCAGTCCGCGATCCGCTCGTTGGCGACCTTCTGCACGAAGCTCTTCATGCTGGTGTTGCCGAGCTTCGTCTTGGTCTGGCCCTCGAACTGCGGGTTGGCCAGCGTCACCGAGATGATCGCGGCGAGCCCCTCACGGATGTCCTCGCCCGAGAGCTTCTCGTCGCTCTTGAGGAACTTCTTCTCGGCGCCGTACCGGTTGATCGTGTTGGTCAGCGCGGCGCGGAAGCCCTCCTCATGGGTGCCGCCCTCGTGGGTGTTGATGCGGTTGGCGAAGGTGTAGACCGACTCGCCGTACGACTCGTTCCACTGCATCGCGATCTCGATGGCCATGCCCTCCTCGGGGGCGTCGGCCTCGAACTCGATCACGGACTTGTGGACCGGGGTCTTGGAGTTGTTGAGGTGGCGCACGAAGTCGGCGATGCCGTTCTCGTACATGAAGGTGACCGCGCGGGGCTTGCCCTCGTCGTCGGCCGCCTCGGGACGCTGGTCGGTCAGGTTGATCGTCAGGCCCTTGTTGAGGAAGGCCATCTCCTGGAGCCGGCGGTAGATCGTCTGGTAGTCGAACTCGACCGTCTCGAAGATCGTCGCGTCCGGCCAGAACTGCACCGTCGACCCGGTGGTCGTGGTGGCCTCGCCCTTGTCCAGCGGGCCCGGCTTGCTCATGTCGTACTTCTGACGCCACACGAAGCCGGCCTTGTGGATCTCCACGGCCATGCGGACGGAGAGCGCGTTCACCACGGAGACACCGACGCCGTGCAGACCGCCGGAGACCGCGTAGGCCTTGCCGTCGAACTTGCCGCCGGCGTGCAGCACGGTGAGCGCGACCTCGACACCAGGCTTCTTCAGCTTGGGGTGCAGGTCGACCGGGAAGCCACGGCCGTTGTCGGTGACGGAGACGCCGCCGTCGGGCAGGAGCAGCACGTCGATGTTGTCGCAGTAGCCCGCGAGCGCCTCGTCGACGGCGTTGTCCACGACCTCCCAGACCAGGTGGTGCAGGCCCCGCTCGCCCGTGGAACCGATGTACATACCGGGACGCTTGCGGACCGCCTCGAGGCCTTCGAGCACGGTGATGGACTCGGCACCGTATTCCTGCTTGTTCTCTGCCACCCTCGGCCACTTTCTCGCACCGGTCCCCGCACGGAGGCCCGGCCACGGGGTTGGCGGGCGAGCTGCGGCAGCAGGCGGGCACGGCGAACCACAGGCGAGCGAGCCGCGGAGAGGAAGCGGACCACCGGTGGAGCCGAGCGCGCCGGTCGCCGCGGTCGTCCCGCGGATCGTGATCGGCTGGAAAAATCGCGTAGCGTGACGAGGGCGCCCCGGCCGGAGCCGGAACCACGCCAGGCCTCAGCGGAGCCTGTATCGAGGCCCGCCGACCCTGTCACCCATGAGACTTTCCCGGTCTGTTCCGATTCTACTCCGTCCGGGCGAGCAATCGGAGGTCCGGCACCCCCGTACGGGCGCCTGAGATAGCCGTAGAGCCGCGCGGGGCCGTTCCCACGGGTCCCCCTACACGGAATGCGGCTCCCGCGCAACGGCGTAGCGCCCGGCGAGAGCCTTCCGAGCGACGCGGATCGCTACGCCGGGGACACGCGCTGCAATGTCCGTACGCCACGCCCGGCGCGCCCGGCGACGCTGGCTCGCACCCAGCGGCACCGGTGTCGTAACCTCGCCCGCGCGGGCCGCGCCAGCAACCGGACGGCCCGCCGCCGGTGGGTCCACGCCCGCCGGCCGGTCACAGCCGGCAGGTCGGGAAAGGGTGGAGCCCCCATGGCGCTTGACAAGGGGCTGGACAACGTGGCGGTGCACTGGCCGCGGACGAACCGGTTCTACGACCCGGTCGCGCCGGCGGAGTTCGTCGACTTCGCCGCCGTCGCGGACGCGCCCGACATCGCCGCGCCGACCGGGGCGCTCGCGCTGCACATCGCCAAGACCGGCAGTGTGCGCGCCACCGCGTACACGGAGCTCGTCGATCTTCTCCTCGGTCTCGAGGGGGTGCTCTACGCCACGGACGCGGCGGCGGAGGACGAGGACCCGGTCATCGACCCCGACGGCTGCGCGTGGATCGCGGGCGGGCTGGAGCGCTTCGTCGAGGGCCACCAGGGGCACGGCGACCTCGTCACCTTCGACAGCGTGACCGAGGTGATGCGCAAGGCGGTCGCGGGCGGCCGCCTCCCGGACCAGCAGCTGCGCTGGCTGGAGCACCGGCTGTCGGCCCTGCGCGACGACGCCGGCAACCCCCCGCACTGGAGCTTCGCCCACACCGAGCTCGCGATCCTCGCCGGCTTCTACCGCCGCTGCGCCGACCGCGGCTACGCGATCTTCGCTGATTATTAACGGAGTGTCCGCGCTCGATCACTGAATCTTCGCGCTCGATCACGATTCGCCGCTTGAAGTCGATGACTTCAAGCCCCTTTCGGCACCGGCCCCGCTGACGCGAAGCCGGTGCCGAAAGTGACTCGAAGTCATCGACGCGGCGATCGCTCCTCGCTGGCTAGCCGTAGGTGTCCCGGGGACCGCGGCCCTGGACGCGGCGGGGGCCGCGGTTCCAGGACGGGGCCGCGGGGCCGTGGATGTTGAGGCGCTTGACGACGTTGTGGCCCACCTCGGCGGCGATGCTCTTGAGCAGGCGGCCGGTGAGCAGGCGGAGCTGGGTGGCCCAGGCCGTGGACTCGGCCTCGACCGTCAGCACGCCCTCCTCGAGCTTGATCGGGCGGCTGTGCTTGGCGATGTCCGCGCCGACGACCTTCTCCCAGGCGCCGAAGACGGTGGCCTCCGCGGCCGGCTTCTGCCAGCCACGCTGCCTCATCAGCCGCTCCAGCATCGCACCGAAGAGCTGGGGGTCGCGGGGGTCCGGGCCCGGGCCGGAATAGCCGCGGAGGCGCTTGCCCTCACCCTCGCCCGCTGACGTGCGCCGGCGGGGTTGCTGCTGCGCGGCCCGGCGCTTGGCGAGGGCGGCGTCCAGCACCGCGCGCGCCAGCTGGGGGCCGGCCGGGGCATCGGGTGCGGCACCCGCTGTGTCGGCCGCTGGCGGCTTTTCGGGGCTCTCCTCAGACACGGGTCACCGTTCCTGGTCCGACGTCGTACCGGGCGCCCTGGAGGGCCGCCGGCACATCCTCCGGCACCGCGCAGGTCACGAGCAACTGTGCGGCATCCGCGACCAGGGCGGCAAGGCGTTCGCGCCGCCCGGAGTCCAGCTCGGCGAAGACGTCGTCGAGCACCAGGATCGGTTCGATGCCGTCGGTACGCAGCAGGTCGTACGCGGCCAGCCGCAGCGCGAGCGCGAACGACCACGACTCGCCGTGGCTCGCGTACCCCTTGGCGGGCAGGTCCCCCAGCCCGAGGGTCAGGTCGTCGCGGTGCGGGCCGACCAGGGTGACGCCGCGCTCGGTCTCGGCCTGGCGACGGTCGGCCAGCGACGCCAGCAGCGCCTGTTCCAGCGCCGGGCGGTCGGGCGCCAGGTTGTCACCGAGGCGGGACGCGTACGTGATGTGGGCTGACGTGCGACCGGCGGCGACCGCGTCGTAGGCCTTCGTCAGGTGCGGGGCCAGCGCCGTGACCAGCTCGATCCGGCCGGCCAGCAGCTCGGCGCCGTGGTGGGCGAGGTGCTGGTCCCAGACGGCGAGCGTGGAGAGGTCCTGGCCGCGGTTCCCGCCGACCTTGCGGGTGAGGTACGCGGTCCGCAGCAGCGCGTTCCGTTGCTTGACCACACGGTCGTAATCCGCGCGGACGCCGGCGTAGCGCGGCTGGCGCGCCACGAGCAGGTCGTCGAGGTAGCGCCGGCGCTCCGACGGGTCGCCCCGGACCAGCTCGAGGTCCTCGGGAGCGAAGAGCACCATGCGCAGGGCGCCGAGGATCTCGCGCGAACGGCGTACGGGCGATCGGTTGAGCCGTGCCCGGTTGGCCTTGCCCGGCACGATCTCCAGCTCGACGAGGAGCTCGCGGCCGTCGTGCACGATCGCGCAGCGGATCACCGCCGAGGCGGCACCGGCACGGACCAGCGGGGCGTCGGTGGCCACCCGGTGACTGTCCAGAGTGGCCACATAGCCGAGGGCCTCGACCAGGTTGGTCTTGCCCATGCCGTTCCGGCCGACCAGCACGGTCACGCCGGGGTCGAGATCAACGGCGGCCCGCTCGTAGGAACGGAAGTCGGTGAGCTCGACCCGGCGGACGTACATGGATCAGCGCTTGACGGCGTGGCCGCCGAACTGGTTGCGCAGGGCGGCGATCGCCTTCATGGCCGGCGAGTCCTCCTGGCGCGACTGGAAGCGCGCGAACAGCGACGCGGAGATCGCGGCGGCCGGCACGGCGAGACGCACGGCCTCGTCGACGGTCCAGCGACCCTCGCCGGTGTCGTCCGCGTAGCCGCGGAGGCCGGCCAGCTCCGGGTCCTCGTCGAGCGCGCGGTCGAGCAGGTCGAGCAGCCAGGACTTGACGACCGAGCCCTCACGCCAGCTCTTGATGACAGCCGGCACGTTGTCGACGTACTCCGAGGCCTTGAGGATCTCGTAACCCTCGGCGTACGCCTGCATCATGGCGTACTCGATGCCGTTGTGGATCATCTTGGCGTAGTGGCCGGAGCCGACGCTGCCCGCGTGCGAGAAGCCGAACTCGCCGGCCGGCTTGAGGGCGTCGAAGATGGGCTGCGCCTTCGCGACGTTCTCGGCGTCGCCGCCGACCATCAGGGCGTAGCCGTTGGTCGCGCCCCAGACACCGCCGGAGACGCCGCAGTCGAGGTAGCCGATGCCCTTGGTGGCGAGACGCTCGGCGCGGGGCCGGTCGTCGGTGAACTTGGAGTTGCCACCGTCGATGATCACGTCGCCCTCGGAGAGGAGCTCGGCGAGTTCGTTGATGGTGTCCTCAGTGATCTTGCCAGCCGGGACCATGGTCCAGACGACGCGCGGCGCCTCGAGCTTGCCGACCAGGTCGGCAAGGTCCTTGGCGTCGGAGATGTCCGGGTTGTGATCGAAGCCGACGACCTCGTGACCGGCGGCGCGCAGGCGTTCGCGCATGTTGCCGCCCATCCGGCCGAGCCCGATGAGGCCGAGCTGCATGGTGTTTCCCCCTAGATGAGTGTTCTTCAGGCCCAGTATCAGCGAGTTACCCGAATAGGCATGATCAGATAGCGATATCCGGGCACGATTTGGCCGTCCTCGTCTGCGGGGGAGATCACAGCAGGCTTGAAAGCGTCGACAAAAGATAGTACGGCGCTCGGTGCACCGAGGTTCTGCAGACCGTCGATCAGGTACTGCGGGTTGAAGCCGATGGTCAGGCCCTCGCCGGTGAAGGACGCCTCCATCGCCTCGCTGGCGCGCGCCTCCTCGGTGCCGCCGGCCTCCACGACCAGCCCGTCCTCGCTGAAGCTCAGCAGCACCGGGGTGGTGCGCTCGGCCACCAGCGCGACGCGGCGGACGACCTCGACGAGCCCGGAGACGCTCACGACGGCCTGGGAGTTGTGGCTCGCCGGGAAGATCGAGCGCACCGGCGGGTAGTTGGCGCCGTCGAGCAGCCGGCTGGTGGTGCGCCGGGCGCCGCCCGCGAAGCCGACCATGCCCTCGCCCGTCTTGCCCTGGGAGAGCGCCAGCGTCACCGAGCCGCCGACGGGGCCCATCGCCTTGGCGGTGTCGTTCAGGGTCTTCGCCGGGATCAGCGCGTTCAGGCTGATCTCGCCGTCCTCCGGTGACCACTCGATCTCGCGCATCGCCAGGCGGTAGCGGTCGGTCGCCAGCATCGTCATCGTCGTGCCGTCCAGCTCCACCCGGACGCCGGTGAGCATCGGCAGCGTCTCGTCACGCCCGGCCGCGATGGCGACCTGGGCCACGGCGGAGGCGAACGTCTGCGCCTCGACCGTGCCGGTGCTGGAGGGCATCTCCGGCAGCGACGGGTAGTCCTCCACCGGCATCACCGGCAGGGTGAAGCGGGCGCTGCCGCAGACCAGCTCGAGGTGCGAGCCGACCGCGGCGATGTCCACCGGCTTGGCCGGCAGCGCCTTGGTGATCTCGGCGAGCAGGCGGCCGGAGACCAGGGCGGCCCCGTCGGCATCGGCCTGCACGTCGACGGTCACCTGACTCGAGACCTCGTAGTCGAACCCCGAGACCTGCAGGCGGCTGTCCGTCACGCGGAGCATGACGCCCGCCAGCACAGGCACCGACGGCCGGCTGGGAAGGCTCTTGGCCGTCCACGCCACGGCGTCGGCGAGTACGTCTCGTTCCACCCGGAACTTCATGCCATGCCCTCCGCGTCACTTCTCTTCGACGAACCAGCTTCGGATGTGCTGATGGCGCCCGTGGAAACTCTATGGCCGCCGACGGGCCAGGGTCTGCCCGCCCCCCTGCCCCGGTCGGCACCGCGGGAAGGAGAGGTACGCCGAGCCGCCCTCGGCGGCTCCTCGACCGGCCTCCCCCTTGTTGTTTCCTCGGTGCCTCTCCAGGTGCGGATCGGGCCGCGAGCGGCTCATCCACACTTTCCCCAACGCTGATCATTGCTTCTTAGATTTTCCGAGAGAGAGAACAGTCGTAATCATCGGGGCTGTGGATACTGTGGAGAACTCGTGTTTTCGCAGGTGAGAGAGTTATCCACCGGTGATTCACATGTGGAGAAGCAGGGGATGAACCCCCGTCTGTGTCCACAGGCTCGAGCTCGGAGCAAGTTGTCCACCGTCGTCCACCGGTTATCCACCGGTTATCCACCGGGTTTGTACCCAGGTCTGTGGATAGC
>CAKUMG010000259.1 GCA_934667465.1 uncultured Actinoplanes sp.
CCCCGGACCCGCCAGGCACAGAAGATCGCGAGCTGCGTCGACGCCGGCCCGGGCAGCAGGTTGCACGCGGCGATCGCGTCCTCGAACTCCTGCTCGCCGAGCCACCCACGGTCCTGGACGCACAGCTTGCGCAGCAGCGCGATGTGCGCGGGCGGCCCCCCGAAGCCGATGCAGCCGATCCGGCCCCACTCCCGCACCATGGTCGTCAGCGGGACCCGCGGCGGGGACACGGGCACCATCACGCCCGCAGGTTACCTCGACCGGGGTGCGGCAAGGCCTCACGGAAAGGTACGCCAGGTGGACGGCTGGTTACGGACCGCCGGGTAGCGGCGGGGGAACGGGACCTCGTTCGGGCGCCGCGCCGGCAGGGAGCACCCGTCGAAGGCCGCCCAGACGTGCTTGCGGGGCAGGGCTTCGTACCAGCCGCACGCGGTGGCCATCGTCCGGACCAGGTGCAGGCCCAGGCGGGCGTCCGGCAGCCCGTGCGGCGGGGCCGGCGCGGGCGGCCGGCCGGGATCGTGGTCGGTGACGTCGAAGATGATCGCCGAGCGGGTGCGGAGGAGCTGCACCTGTACGGGCGGACGGCCGTGCAGCCGCGCGTTGGCCAGCAGTTCGGTCGCGGCCAGGGTGACGGCCAGCATCAGTTCGGCCCCGGGATCCGTGACCAGACCGTGGTCGGCGAGCGCACGCCGCAGTTCCGCCCTCGTCCCGTGGGGCGGGTCGGTCCAGGTGTGCAGCACGGTGGCCCCTGCGGGCGACGACCCTCTCAGCATGGCGGCCGCGTGCCCCCGCCCGCCCGGTTCACACCAGGCCGCGGCGTCCTGTCCCGAAGAGGCCTGCCTGCACCATTCCGCGCACGCGACGCACGAGCTTCCGCGTTGACCGGTGCACCGGCCGGTGTTTACGGGACCATGGCCGGATGAGGAGAGGGACCGTGGCCGGATGATGGAAGGGACCATGGCCGGATGAGCGAGCACGATGGCGGGCTGCGCCCGGTGTCCTGCCGGACCCTGATCGCCGACGTCGGCCCGGTGGACGTCCTCGACCGCTGCGGCGCCGCCGACCCGTTCCTGTGCCCGGGCGGCCTGGTCCTGCGGGCGCTGAGCCCCGAGGCGGACGCCGTCCTGCACGACGACGCGGCGACGGCCCACCTCGCCGACCGGCTGGCAAGCGACCGCCTCGTCGCGGTGACGGAGATGCCCGGCTGGTGCCTGCTGACCGAGACCGGCACCCGGCTCGGCCTGACCGCGGCCGCCGCCCTGTCCCGCGGCACGACCCTCGTCTCGTACGCGCCGGGGGAGTTCCGCTGGCACCAGGACGGCGAGCTGCGCCTGCGCTTCGACGCCGGCCGCTGGGACGGCCCCGAGGCCCCGAAGTTCGGCGAGTACGGCGTCGGTGAGGACCTCGTCGACCGCCTCACCGGCATCCGCCTCACCCCCACCACGATCGCCGGCGCCGTCTGCCTCTGCGCCACCGCCCCGCCGTCCCCCTGACCCACGGCGGGCCAGGGGGCGGCGAGTCACGCGGTTCAGTAGAGCTTGAGCTCCGTGAGACCCGTCTTCGCGCTCCCGGACGGCTGGGTGAAGACCACCCGCACCCGGGTCGTGCCGACGGGCGTGAAGGTCACCCGGTTGTAGTTGGACTGCGGGACGGCGGGAACGCGAGACTGGTTCGCCGCCGCCACCCACGCGCTGCCGTTCCAGTACTGCACGGTGTAGGCGGTCGGCGGCCGATAACGATTACCCGCCCGGTCGTTGCGGAAATAGAGGCGCGCTTCGCGGACCGTACGGGTGGTCGTGCCGAACCCGATCTCGTACCAGTCCGTCGCGTTCGGGCTGCCGTAGCTGCCCCACAGCGGCGTGTCGGTGGGCAGCCCGTCGGCCGCGGCGGCCGTGGACGTGCCCGATGTCGTGTAGGACACGCTGGTGGTCGTGGCCGGGAGCGCGGTGCCGCCGGTCAGGTCCACGCCGGCCTTGGCGAAGACGTCGACCATGCGCGCGCTCGTGTGGGTCACGTTCTGCGGCGCCTGCAGGCCCGGGAACGCCGCGGTGTAGGTCGCCGTGCCGGCCCCGGACGGGAAGGTGACCGTACCGGTGGCGGGGTTGTAGACGAGCCGGGTGAGCCGGTCCGCGGTCGCGACCCGGGTGCCGTTCAGATAGATCGAGTAGCCCTGCGGGACGCCGGCGTAGCGGGTGACGCCGTCGGCCGGGTCGTCCCAGACCACGGAGAGGTTCGCGTTGCGGTAGCGCAGGTTGTTGACCGCGAAGTGCGACCAGCCGATGGTGATGGGGGAGAGCTCGATCTGCGCATCCGTGCGGGGGCGCAGCCCGGCCACGTCCTCGATGACGGTCCAGTTGCTGCTGCCCAGGATGTTGTGGTGGATCCACGAGCGGTAATTGATGCTGCTGCCGTTCCAGTCGGCCCAGAACTCGTTCGCGTCGGGCCAGCGGGTGTCGCCGCCGACGTATTGCGCCCAGGTGTTCCAGTAGAGCAGCTTCTTGTAGTCCTCGGCGTCCATCCACGAGTTCGGATAGTTGCGCAGCACCGAGGAGTAGAGCCGGAACTGCACCGTCGAATTGATGGTGGAGAAGTTGTTGCTGCCCGGATGCCCGGCCGCGGCCGCCGCCGCCTTGTCCCGCTGGTTAGCCGTGTAGAACGGGAAGATCGGATACTCCGCGGGGTCGGCGAACAGGCGCAGCGCCTCGCGGTACT
The DNA here is from genome assembly GCA_934667465.1 of uncultured Actinoplanes sp. Classification (GTDB taxonomy): domain Bacteria; phylum Actinomycetota; class Actinomycetes; order Mycobacteriales; family Micromonosporaceae; genus Actinoplanes. The sequence continues at coordinate 2,713 of CAKUMG010000259.1, forward strand.
GCTCGGTGTTCGGCATGAGGCCCACGGCGTACGGGTAATAGTTGTTGATCTCCTTCCAGGGCACGTGCGTGTTGGTGGCGACGTGCTTGTGCTCGAGCAGGCGCCGGCTCGGGTTCCACAGCGTGTTCACCACACCCGTACGGATGCGGTCCGCCAGGGTTTGCAGTTCGGTGGCCTTGGCGGTGTTGCCCTGCAGGGCCCAGAAGTCGCGGGCCGCGTTCGCGCCCGACCACACGTAGGCCGTTTCCGCCCGGTCGAGGTTGCCGGCGCGCCAGTCGAACGAGACCGCGTCGGCGTCGTTGCCGGTCATCGCGCCCCAGTCGTACTCGATGACGCCGTTGTTGTTCGTGTCGTACGTCGCCAGCTGTCCCTTCGCGTCGCCCTCGGCATAACGCGCGAAGTTCGGCAGCATCGCCGGTTGCCCGCCGTGGATCTGATAGGCGCGCAGGGCCGCCTCGGCGATGTACTGCGTGTACGAATTGGACCAGTTCTCGGGATCGCCGGGGTTGTCCATGAACCGGCCGCCGCCCGACGACTGCCCGACCGCGAGATAGTTCCCGTACGCGTATTCGGGGCTGCGCAGGTATTTCAGGTCGTCGAGGTGCATCGGCTGGGTCAGCGCGATCGCGTTGTTGTAACCGGTGACGCCCTCGATCGACTGCGGGAACTGGTAGTCCTGGCCGGGGATGTCGACGTCGAGGTGGTTGAACCGCATCAGCCACCAGCGGTAGTAGATGTTCTTCTTGATGGCCGCGTCGGGCACGTCGATGTAGGGCACGTTCTGCGCCCACCACCTGTTGTATTCACGCACGTGGGTGGCGAATGCGGCCACCGGGGCCTGCGCGCGATAGGCGTCATATTCCGTACGGGACTGCGGCAGCTCGGTGGTGACGAAACCGAGCTGAACCTTGGCCGTCACGGTCTGCCCCGCGGGCACGGTGACCGAGCGGGTGAGCGCGCCGCTGCCCGCGGTGAATCCGTCGCCGGAGAAGCGCGGGTAGAGGGTCGTGAGGTTGTTCTTCACCGCCCGGGTTCCCGTCAGCTCCGTACCGCTGCCCGTGGCCGCGTACGGCGAGGTCGCCCTCAATTGCAGTGTCGTGGCGGCGCTGCCGGTGTTGACGACCGCGAGGTTGGTGACGAGGACGTTGTTGTGGGTGATGAACTTCGTGACCTCCAGGCGCAGCGAGCCGCCGGTGTGCACGCTGCGCCAGTGGCTCGGGGTCTGCCGGCGCTGCGCGGGTTGCTCGGTGAACGTGCCGGGCGAGGCCGTGATCGCGTACGCGTTCTGGCTGCTGATGTTGTCCCAGTAGGCCGCGTTGCCGCCGAACCCGATGACCGACGGGGTGTGCGTGTACATGAACGCGCCGCGGCCGCGCGTCATCAGCAGGCTGCCGGCCGGGTCGTTGCCCGTCCTGGCGAGCAGCCGGTCCATCCAGAAGTCGGTGCCGCCGCTCTCCGCGTCGTAGATGGCCTGCATCGTGTCGCCGGTGCTGTAGCCGACGGGCGGCGCGGGGATCGCGCCGCCGGTGAACGTGGGATAGCCGATGGGCTGGCTCGCCTGCGCGGCTCCCGGCGTCACCGTCAGGAGCGCGCCGACCAGAGTCAGGCTGAGGAAGACCCTCATGACGCGTACGCCTTCCACTCGAGGATTCCCGTGGAGAAGCCCGTCTTCGAGGTGACCGAGAGCCGCAACCGCGTGGTGCTCACCGTGCCGAAGGTGGTCACGTTCTCGGTGTTGCCGGCGACACCACAGGACGACTGATTCGGTACGGGCACATACGCGCTCCCGTTCCAGTACTGCACCTGGCACGAGGCGGGCAGGTCGATCCCCTGGCCGTCGTCGAACCAGTACACGCCGGTCCGGTTGATCGACCGCGCGCTCGGCCACTGGTACTCGACCCACTGGGTGCCCTGTTCGGGCCAGTTGCCGTAGGCGAGGTTCGAGCGGTCCGCCGAGCTCGCCGGCGTCCCGCCGTTGTTGAGCGCCGCGAGGCTCTCCCACGAGGACACGTACGACGTGCTCGCCGTGGCCGCGGGCGCGATGTTGCCCCCGCCGGTGCCGCCGCCCGCGGTCGGGGTGACCCGCTGGATCGTGCCGTCGGCGTTGAACGTCATGCGGTCCACGGCCACGGAACGCCGGAAGTTGCCGCCGCCCGGCGCGTCCGCGGTGTGGTAGACGAGGTACCACTGGCCGTTGAACTCGACGGCGCCCGCGTGGTTCGTGGTGGAGGAGACCTGCCCGAGCACGACGCCGCGGTGGGTCCACGGCCCGAGGGGGTTCGTGGCCGTCGCGTACCGCTGGCAGGCGTAGTTGGAGTTCGTGACGCAGCCACTGGTGTCGTTCGCCGCGTACATCATGTAGTAGAGCCCGTTGCGCTTGAACATCCAGGGCGCCTCCCAGAAGTTCGTGAGGCCCTGCGGGGTGACGACCGAGCCGACCGTGTCGACCATGTTGCTCGCCAGCCGGACCGCGCGCGGCGCCCAGTAGCCGCCCCAGTACATGTAGGCCTGCCCGTCGTCGTCGACGAACACGGTCGGGTCGATGTTGAGCGCCGACGAGTTCGGGGTGCTGTCGCTGATCAGCGGCCCGCCCTTGGCGTCGGTGAACGGGCCCAGCGGGCTGTCGCCGACCGCGACGCCGATGTTCATCCAGCCGGGCCCGTTGCCGTTGACCGACGTGTACCAGTAGTAGCGGCCGTTGCGCGGCTCGACCTCGCTCGCCCACGCGTCCGCGCCGGCCCACGGGAACGTGGCGATGTTCGCCCGTACGCCGTGCTGGGTCCAAGAGTTCGCGTCGGTGGACGACAGCACGTGCCACTCGCGCATCTGGAAGTTGGTCGCACCGGCCGGGGCCTCGTCGCGCCCGGCGTAGATGTACATCGTGTTCCCGACGACCAGCGGCGCCGGGTCGGCGGTGTAGATGTTCGTGACGATCGGGTTGGCGGCCGCGGCCGGCGTGGCGAACGCGGCGAGGGTCACGAAGACGGCCGCGGCGGCGATCCGGGCCCTCACAGGCCGTACCGCGACTTCAGGTGACGCCACCAGTCCCGGAACATCCACGCGTCGAACTCGGTGATCTGCGCGGCGCTGCCGGCCTTCATGAGGAAGCCGCCGACCCCGCTGGGTGTCCAGTCGTAGAAGTCGTCCAGCCCCCACGTGTGGCCCATCTCGTGCAGCAGGATGTGGATGTTCGCGGCGTTGAGGTTGCTCATGAAGTACTCGCGGCCGATGCGCTGCCCCCAGTCGCCGCCCGCACCGCCGCCGAACCCGTCGGTCAGCCACAGCGACTGGTCGTAGTGCCGGGCCACGCCGCCGGGGCAGTTCGGGTACTGGCCGTTCTGGTTGAAGAAGCGCCCGCACGGCGGGGCGCACTGCGGCGCGTTCTCGTTGATGTTGCCGACGTAGACGTCCACCGAGTTGTCGGTCCACTGCAGCTGCGACCGGTTCCGGACGGCCCACCCGACGACCCGCACGGGCACATCGGTGTACGGCCAGGCGTTGTGGCCGACCAGCTCGTCCATCCACTTCTTGTGCTGGCGGGCGAGCGTGGCGTGGATCTGGTCGCGCTGCGCGGCGGTCACGTTCGCCGACGAGTCCCAGCGGACGCAGTAGTTGATGTAGCCACGGTTGGCCATCACCTGGTCCCAGCCGTAGTTGCGGAAGCCGTACAGGTTGCCGTTGTTGTAGGTCTGCTCCTGGTGCTGCCAGACCTGGTTCAGGGGGGTCACCAGGTTGGCCGGGGGACTCCAGCCGGCGGGTGCGGCCGCCGCTGCTGTGCCGGTGCCCGCCACCAGCAGGAAGGCGGCGAGCAGGACGATTCGGACGAGTCTCACGTCTCCTCCAGTCATGGACTTTCGTCAATGCTTGGGAGCGTCAGCGTCGCTCACGAAAACGTTTTCGGCAAGATGTCATCCGTGTTACGCCATTGAGATACATCGATGTTGCGTGGGACCGTCCTCAGCCATGAGAATCCTTTCCGCACGCTCCCGCCGGCTCGGGCTGCTGCTCGCGGCGCTCCTGCTGGCCGTCGTCGTCCCAGCTCAGAAAGCGGAGGCCGCCGCCAAGACCGTCTACATCCCCGCACGCTGGACCCAGACCGGCGAAGTCCCCTGGGCCGCGAACCGCAGCCGCGAATCCACGAACTTCATCCTGCTCTGGGGCGAGAAGTCGGGAACCAACCCAGTTTCGGCGCCGAGCCCGTACACCTTCGACCCGAACAACATCATCACGCAGCTGGAGAACCTCTACAGCTTCTACGTCAACACCATGCAGTTCACGCCGGAGACCGGCCTGCTGGCCCAGCACAAGATCATCGTCATCATCACCAACACGTGGAACCGCACCGAACGGCGCAGCGGGCGAGGCAGACATCAACCCACCCGTAGCCCCCTTTCCGAGCGCCGACCTCGCCTATTGACCACCAATCCCTCGCGCAGCGCCCCACCCCGCGCCCTCCCGTCCGCCGTCGACCCACCCACCGGGGTGCAGATTGCCGCCGGGGCCGCCACACCCCACACACCCGCAACCAACCCACCCAACGCTGGCGGCCCCGGCGGCGATCTGCTCGGCTTGCCTGGGTCGACGGTGACCGGGAGGGCACCCCCTCCCAGAAGCCCGAAGATCCCCCGCCGGAGGCACCGCCCAAGCTTCGAAGAAGCCCAGATTTCTCCGCCCTCCGCTTCGAAGAAGCCGCCCTCAGCCTCGAAAAGCGCTCCGCTTCGAAGAAGCCGCCCTCAGCCTCGAAAAGCGC
>CAKUMG010000260.1 GCA_934667465.1 uncultured Actinoplanes sp.
GCCCTGCCGGCCATGACCATCCTCGGCGTGATCGTCGGCCACACGGTCACCAGCGCCATCGTCGTCGAGACCGTGTTCACCCGCGAGGGCGTCGGCAAGCTCGCCCAGGAGGCCGTGCTCGCCCAGGACGTGCCCGTCGTCCTCGCCGTGGTCACCGTCGCCGCGTTCGTGTTCGTCGCGGTCAACCTCGTCGTGGACCTGCTCTACCCGCTGCTCGACCCGCGGATCTCGCACACCCGCGGCAGGGTCCGGCCACCCGCGCCGGCCGTGGAAGGGAGCACCCTGTGACCACGACCGTCCACCCCGGTATCGACGTCGGTGAGGCGGACCCGCCGATCCCGGCCGGGCGTGCCGTCGGGCGCCGGGCCGCCTGGCGCTCCTCGGCGATCCGGCTGGCCCGCCGCCCCGGGTTCGTGATCGCAAGCCTGTTCGTGCTGTTCGTGATCGTCTCAGCGTTCCTGCCCGGCCTGTTCAGCTCGGGCGGCCCGTACGACACCCGTCCCGAGGCGGCGATGCTGCCGCCCAGCCCCGAGCACCTCTTCGGCACCGACATCTACGGCCGCGACCTGTGGACCCGGGTCCTGCACGGCTCGCCGCTGACCATCAAGGCGACGCTGCTCGCGCTCGGCATCGCGCTGGTCGCCGGGCTCGCCCTCGGCATCGTCTCGGGCTTCTTCGGCGGGCTCACCGACGCGTTCCTCATGCGGGCGGTCGACGTGCTGCTCGCCATCCCGGGTCTGCTGCTCGCGCTCTCCATCGTCACCGCGCTCGGCTACGGCACGGTCCCGGTGGCGGTCGCGGTCGGCGTCGGCATCGTCCCGGGCTTCGCCCGCACGACCAGGGCGGAAGTGCTGAGGGTCAAGACATTGCCGTACGTGGAAGCGGCGCGCGCGGGCGGCGCGTCGTGGACCCGCGTCCTGCTGCGGCACATCCTGCCCAACTCGTGGGGGCCGGTGGCCGTCCTCACCGTCCTCGACGCCGGGGTGGCGATCCTCGCCATCGCCTCGCTCAGCTTCCTCGGCTTCGGCGCGGCGCCCCCGGCCGCCGAATGGGGCACGCTCATCGCCGACGGCCGCAACTACCTGGTCACCGCGTGGTGGCTGAGCCTGCTGCCGGGCCTGTTCGTGGCGCTGCTCGTGCTGAGCCTCAACCACATCTCCAAGACCTTCCAGGAGCTGAACCGATGACGGCGACCCCGCTGGTCCGGATCGAGGGCCTCGACGTCGGCTACACCCGGCGGCGCGAGGTCACCCCCGCGGTGATCGGCCTCGACCTGACCGTGGGCGCCGGCGAGGTCGTCGCGATCGTCGGCGAGTCCGGCTCGGGCAAGACCACCACCGCCAACGCGATCATCGGCCTGCTGCCGGGCAACGGCCGGATCACCGGCGGCTCGGCGGTCGTGGACGGCGTCGAGACGGCCGGCGCGAAGGAGCGCACGCTGCGCCGGCTGCGCGGCTCGGTGGCCGGCCTGATCCCGCAGGACCCGATGGTCGGGCTCAACCCGACCAAGCGGATCGGCGCGCAGATCGCCGAGGCGGTCAAGCTGCGCCGCATCGTCGCCCCGGACGTGGGTGCCGAGGTCGTGCAGTACCTCGAGCAGGCCGGCGTGCCCGAGCCGGAGCTGCGCGCCCGGCAGTACCCGCACGAGCTCTCCGGCGGGCTGCGCCAGCGGGCGCTGATCGCGATCGCCCTGGCCGGGCGTCCCAAGCTGATCGTGGCCGACGAGCCGACCAGCGCGCTCGACGTCACCGTGCAGAAGCGGATCCTGGACCACCTCGTCGGGCTCGTCCGCGACCGGGGCATCTCGCTGCTGGTCATCACGCACGACCTGGCCGTCGCCGCGGACCGCGCCGACCGGGTGGTGGTCATGCGGCACGGCCGCAAGGTCGAGGAGGGCGACCCCGCCACGATCCTGCACGGCTCGCGGCACACCTACACGCGGCAGCTCATCGCCGCCGCCCCGCGCCTGGCGCACGGCGGCGAGGTGGTCGCCCGGCACGACGTACGGGAGCTCGAGGAGCCCGGCCCGATCCTCACCCTGACCGGCGTCAGCAAGGTCTTCCACGCCGGTGGCCGCGACTTCCGGGCCCTCGACGACGTGAGCGTGCGGGTGCCGCGCGGCCGGACCCACGCGCTCGTCGGCGAGAGCGGCTGCGGCAAGACGACGACCCTGCGGATCGCGCTCGGGCTGGAGACCGCGAGCGGCGGCTCGGTGCTGCTCGACGGCGACGAGATCGTGGGAAAGTCGTGGAACCGGCTGCGTCCGCTGCGCCGCAAGGCCCAGCTCGTGCACCAGGACCCGTTCGCGACGCTCGACCCGAAGTTCACCGTCGCCCAGTCGATCACCGAGCCGCTCGTCTCGTTCCGGATCGGCGACCGGCGCAGCCGCGCCGCCCGGGCCCGCGAACTGCTCGACCAGGTGGCGCTGCCGGTGTCCTACCTCGACCGGCTCCCGCGCGAGCTCTCCGGCGGCCAGCGGCAGCGCGTCGCGATCGCCCGGGCCCTGGCGCTCAACCCGGCGCTGCTGATGCTCGACGAGCCGGTCTCCGCGCTCGACGTGCTGGTCCAGGAGCAGATCCTGACCCTGCTCGGCGAGCTGCAGCGCGAGCTGGGGCTGTCGTACCTGTTCGTGTCGCACGACCTCGCCGTGGTGGCCGGGATCGCGCACACCGTCTCCGTGATGAGCGGGGGACGGGTGGTCGAGCAGGGACCGGTCGCCGAGGTCTTCGCGCGGCCCCGGAGCCCGTACACGCGCGAGCTCCTCGACGCCGTCCCCGGCCGGCGGGCCGATGCTGCCTGACACCCGCCGTCGTTCCGCCCTTCTGGCTCAACTGGCGGGCGCCCGGGCGAACCCCGGGGCGGCGGTGGTCGCCACGGTGACCGGGCTGCTCAACGGCGCCACCATGGTCGTGGGCGCGGCGGCCGTCGGCTGGGCCACCGACCACCTCGTGGTGCCCGCGCTGTCCGGCGAGCACGTGCCCGTGAGCACCTGGTGGGCCAGCGCCCTGCTCGTGATGGGCATCTCCGCCGTCCGCTGGAGCACGATCTTCGTCCGGGGCCTGGCCACCGGGCGCGTGCAGCACCGGGCGCAGGCCGAGACCCGCCGCGCGGTGGTGCACCGCTACCTGCGGCTGGATCACGAGTGGCACCGGCGGCACCCGCCCGGCCGGCTGCTCGCCCACGCGATCTCCGACGTGGACGCGCTCTGGTCGCCGATGCAGTTCGCGTACTTCGCGTTCGGCATGGTCTTCATGCTGCTGCTGGCGCTGACCCGGCTGTTCGCCCAGGACGTCGTGCTGGGCCTGGTGGGGCTCGTGCTCGTCGCCGGGGTGCTCGGGCTCAACGTGGTCTACCAGCGGCTGCTCGCCCCGCGGGCCCGCGACGCCCAGCAGGCCCGCGGCGCCCTCGCCGGGGTCGCGCACGAGTCGATCGAGGGCGATCCGGTGGTACGCAGCCTCGGGCTGGCCGGCGCCGAGGACGCCCGCTTCGCGCCCGGCGTGGAGCAGCTGCGCCGCGCCGACGTGCGGATGGCCCGGATCAGCTCGGCGCTCGACCCGGTGCTGGAACTGCTGCCGACCGCCGCGGTGCTGGTCGTGCTCGCCGCGGCGGCACCCCGGGTGCAGAGCGGCGACCTCAGCACCGGCGACCTGGTCGGCGTGGTCTATCTGCTGATCACGGTCGCGATCCCGCTCAACGTGATCAGCCGGTTCCTGTCGATGCTGCCGATGGCGGCGGCCGGGCGGCAGCGGGTGCAGGCGGTGCTCTCTTCCCCGTCCGTGCTGCGGCACGGCTCGCAGCGGCTCCCGCTTCCGGACGGCGGCCTGCGGGTGGAGGTCCGCGGGGGCGGGGTTTCGCGGGGCGGGCGGTGGTTACTGCGCGATGCCGGGCTGGTGCTCGAGCCGGGGACGGTGACCATGGTCGTAGGGGCGGTCGGGGCCGGTAAGACGACTCTGCTCGGCGTGGCGGGCGGGCAGGAACACCCGGAGGAGGGGACGGTCCGCTTCGACGGCGTGGACGTGCGCGAGCTGGCGGCGGGGGAGGCACCGGGGGCGGTGGCGGTGGTGTCGCAGGACCCGTTCCTGTTCGCCGAGTCGATCCGGGACAACCTGGTGCTGGGCCACGACCGCGACGAGGCGGAGATCTGGCACGCGCTGCGGATCGCCGCGGCTGACTTCGTCCATGAGTTGCCCGCGGGCCTCGACACGATGGTCGGCGAGCGCGGTGCGACGCTGTCCGGCGGGCAGCGGCAGCGGCTGTGCATCGCGCGGGCGCTGCTGCGGCGGCCACGGCTGCTCGTGTTGGACGACGCCACGTCGGCGCTGGATCCCCGGGTGGAGCGGCAGGTGCTCGCCGGGCTCGCCGAACTGACCGGGACGACCGTGCTGCTCGCCACGAACCGGCCGCGGGCGGTGACGACCGCGGACCGGGTGGTGCTCGTGCGGGCCGGGCGGATCGCCGCCGTCGGGACACCGGCTTCGCTGCTGGCGGTCGACGAGTACCGCCGGATCGTGACCGCCTACGACACCGCCCACGACGCTGTTTACGACGCCGACCAGGACGCCGAGGAGACCGGTGACGCGCCCCGCCCCGTACGGTGACACGGGTTTGATCGACCTTGCCGGCGCGGGCCCGCGCGCCCTGCTGGGGACCGCCCTGCGCACGACCCCGGAGCTGCGGCGCGGGCTGGTCGTGACCGGGCTGCTGGCCCTGCTCGCCGGCGGTGGCCGGATCGTGGCGCCGCTGACCGTGCAACGGGCCGTCGACGCCGGACTCGCCCCGCACACGGTCGCCCCCGCGGTCGCGACCGGCAGCGTGGCGATCCTGGTCGCGGGCGTGGCGTCGCTGCTGCTCAACCGGCGGCTGCAGGCCCGCGTGGAGGGTGCCCTGGCAGGGCTGCGCCGCGCCGGGCTGCGCCGGGTGCACGAGATGCCCGCGAGCACGGTGGACCGGACGCCCACCGCCGACCTCGTGTCCCGGCTCACCAGCGACCTCGACCAGGTGACCACGTTCCTGCAGGGCGGCGGGATCCAGTTCGTCACCAACGCGGCACAGCTGGTCATCGCCGCCGCCATCCTGGCTGTCTACAGCTGGCAGCTCGCGCTGCCCGTGCTCGTGCTAGCCGGCGTGCTGGTCGTGGTCATGACGGCGATGCAGCGCGTGATCGGCAGCCGCTACGACCGGGCCCGCCGCGACCTGTCCCGGCTGCAGAGCGTGGTGAACGAGTCGGTCACCGGCCGTCACGTCATCCACGCCACCGGCACGCAGGAGCGCACCCGCGCCAAGCTCGACACCGCCGTCGACGGCGCCCGCGACAGCCTGCTGCGCACCCTGCCGCCGCTGCACGGCAACACGTCGCTCGGCGAGCTCAGCATCGCCACGATGACCGTCACCGTCCTGCTCGGCGGCGTCGCCTGGGCCCTCGCGGGCGACCCGGCCCAGCCGCGGCTCAGCGCCGGGCAGGTCGTCGCGATGGTCTTCCTGGTCACGTTCTTCGTGCGCCCGCTGCAGTTCCTGGTGCAGAGCCTCGGCGAGGCCCAGAACGCGCTCACCGGCTGGCGGCGGGCCGTGGAGTTGGTCACCACCCCGCCCGCGGCCGTCCGCGACGGGCTCCCGCTGCCCGCCGGGCCCGTCGGCGTGCGGCTCGAGCGCGTCACGGCCCGCTACGGCGACGGGCCGCCCGTCCTGCACGACGTGACGGTCACGATCGCGCCCGGCGAGCACGTCGCGGTCGTCGGGCGCACCGGCTCGGGCAAGTCCACGTTCGCCAAGCTCCTGACCCGCCGCCTCGACCCGGCGGCCGGCACCGTGCGGCTCGCCGGGATCCCCCTCGAACGGCTGGCCCCGGCCGCCCGGCGGGTGGTGATCGTGCCGCAGGACCCGTTCCTGTTCGACGGCACGCTCGCCGAGAACGTGCGGCTCGGCACGCCCGCCGAGGACGTGCGCCTGGGCACGCCCGCCGAGGACGTGCGGCCCGGCTCGCCCGGCGGCGACGTGCACCGGATTTTCGGCGACCTGGGGCTGCTCGGCTGGCTCGGCACGCTGCCCGACGGCCTGGACACCCGGGTCGGCCTGCGCGGCGAACGGCTGTCCGCGGGGGAGCGGCAGCTGGTGGCGCTGGCCCGGACCGCGCTCGCCGCCCCGGACCTGGTGATCCTCGACGAGGCCACGTCGGGGGTGGACCCGGCGACCGACGTCGCCGTGCAGCGGGCCCTCGTCGTGCTCACCCGCGGGCGTACGACGATCTCCATCGCGCACCGCATGATCACCGCCGCGTCCGCGGACCGGGTCTTCGTCTTCGACGGCGGCCGGATCGTGCAGAGCGGGCACCACGACACCCTCGCCCGCGAGCCCGGCGTCTATGCGGGCCTGCTGACGGCGTGGACCCGGCGTTAACCGGACGTTTGACGCAGAGTAATCGTTTCGATCCGCGTACGGCATGGTGAACGTGTCTTTGCGCATACTTTCGGCCTGGGGCTTCGCGGTTGCGGTGATCACCTGGTGGGATCTCGGGGCGGGTCGCTATGGTGGTCGCCGCTACCGACCGTCACCTGGCCGGAGCGGGCACGGGAAGGAACTTCATGCGCAACAGGTCGATCAAGGCAAGCGTGGCCACGCTCGTGGTGGCCGCCGGGCTCCTCACGGGCTGCGGAGGCGGCGACGCCGACGCGGGGGCCACGACCGCGCCCGCCACCGAGGCCGCCGGCGGCAACGGCATCGCCGACCTCGACGCCACCGCCGTCCTGGAGAAGTCCAAGGCGGCGCTCGCGGCCGCCAAGTCGTACAACGTCGCGGGCGAGCTCGAGCAGGACGGGCAGACGGCGTCGATGGACATCTCCGTCGTCGGCCCCTCGCTGGTCGGCTACGTCTATGTCGGCAAGGGCCGGGTCAACCTGCTGCGCGCCGGCGGCAACAGCTACGTCCGGCCCGACGAGCTCTTCTGGACCGCGTCGACGGGCGACGCCCGGAAGGCCGCCGCCCTCAACGACGACCTCGGCGAGAAGTGGGCCCAGGTGCCCGCCGGCGACACGACGTTCGGTCCGCTGTTCGACATCGCCGACGCCGACACGCTGCTCGCGCCGGAGGGCTCGCTCTCCAAGGGCGAGGAGGGCGAGGTCCGCGGCACCCCGGTCGTCGCGCTCAACGACTCCGCCGGCGGCGTGCTCTACGTCGCGACGGACGGGGAGCCCTACCCGGTGCGGCTGCAGGGCACGTCCGTCGAGGACGGCCTGAACTTCTCCGGCATCGGCGAGGTCGTCAACGGCGCGACCAAGCCGGCCGCGACCCAGGTCGTCACGCTCGCCTCCCTGATGGCCGGCGCGGGCGAGTAGGTATACCTAGGAGCGCCCCGGCCGGCGAAGATAGGTCGGGGCGTCCGATGTGGCGGCTCCCTGGTGAACCGAGGATGGAGACATCACCGGAACACGAGGAGAGCCGCCATGCTGAACCACCCGGACCTGATG
>CAKUMG010000261.1 GCA_934667465.1 uncultured Actinoplanes sp.
GGCCGGGATCACCGGGCGTTCGGCCGGCCCCCGCTGGCGGGCCCTGGCCCTGGCCGGCGGCACCGGGCTGGCCGCGCTGGCGGGCGCGGCCAGCGGCGTCGCCACCCTGCTCGCCCCGGACACCCTGGTCGGGGGAGTGCCGCTGCCCGCGGAGATCCCGCTGGTCGGCCTGTTCCTCGCCGCGGCGCTCTATCTGCCCGCGGTCCTGCGCCCGCCGCAGCGCCGCGACGGCCCGGCCCGGCTGCGGTTCACCCTCGACGTGCTCGCCGTGACCACCGCCCTGCTGTTCACGACGTGGCTGCTGCTGTTCAGCGACGGGACCCGGCGCGGCGCGTCGATCACCGCCCTGACCTTCGGCGCCGGTGCCGCCGCGGTCGCCGCCGTCACGGGCATGCACGCCCTGCGCCACCGGGCCGCGCTGCGGTGGTGCGGTCCCGCCGCCGGCCTGTCCCTGGTCGGGCAGGCCGCGCTGGTCATCGGCCTGGACTTCCCGGGGGAGCCGAACGCCGCGATCGCCGCCCTGGCCGCTGCCGCCGCGATCGACGTGGCGGCGGGACTGCTCTGGTACGGGTCGGTGCGCCTGCACCCCGACGACAGCGCGCTCCCGCCGCCGGGCCACGAGCCCCCGGCCGGGTTCCCGCTGCACACGCTGCTGCTGCTCGGCACGGCCCTGGTCGCCGCGTACCACCTGCTCACCGGTCGCGGGCTGGACCCGGTCTCGATCCTGCTGGGCGGCGTCACGGTCGCCGCGTCGGCCGCCCGCGAGTGGGTGTCGGCGCTGGCCCTGCGCCGGCAGGCCGGGCACCTCACCGACCAGGGCAACCGGTTGCGCGGGCTGATGTTCGGCTCCACCGAGGTGGCCATGATCCTCGATGCCAACCTCGCCGTACGCTGGCAGTCGCCGGCCGCGGCCCGCCAGTTCGGGCTCTCCGACCTCGAGGTGCTCGGCCGCGCGGTGGCAGCGCTGGTGGACCCGGAGCAGGCGGAGGCCGTGCACGCTTACCTGAGCGCGCGGATCGGCGAGCCGGTGCACCCCGGCGGCCACCCGCTCGCGGTCCGCCTGCGCGACGGCTTCGGCCGCTGGCGCGAGACCGAGTGGACCGCCGACGGCCCGGACCCCGCCGAGCCCGGCCACACCCTCGTCGTCCACGTGCGCGACGTGACCCGGGTCCGCGACCTCGAACAGGCACTGCGCCAGGCCACCCACCTCGATCCACAGACCGGCCTGGCCAACCGGGAGGGCCTGCTGCGGGCGGCGGAGCTGACCCCGGACGCGGGCGCGATGATCGTGGCCGAGCTGGGCGGCCTCACCGCGGTCGCCGACGTCCACGGGCGGCGGCTGGCCGAGGCCGTGCTGGTGGAGGCGGCGCGGCGGCTGCGCGGCCAGGTGGCGCCCGGCGACATCGCGGCCCGGCTCGGCGAGAACCGGCTCGCGGTGCTCACCCACGCCGGCGCGGTCCGCGCGCACCTGCTCGCAGGGCAGCTGGTCAACGCGCTGTCGGCCCCCTACACCGCGGACGGGAAGGTGTGCCACCTCTCCGCCTGGGCCGGCCTCGCCGACGTCACCGACCCCGCCACGGGCCCCGTCTCCGCCGGGGCCTCCGTCACCGCCGGGGCCTCCGTCACCGCCGGGGCCTCCACCGCCGGGGACTCCGCCGCCAGCGCCGGAGCCGCCGGGGACTCCAGTGCCGGGGACTCCAGCGCCGGCGGCTCCAGTGGCGAGGTCTCCGGTGGCGGATCCGGTGGCGAGAACTCCGGTGGCGGGCACTCCGGCGCCGGCATGGAGGAGGTGATCCGCAGGGCGTCGCTGGCGCTGCGGTCGGTGCGCGCAGCCCCGCCCGGCGCGGTCGACTGGTACGACGCCGAGATGGAGAGCCGGCTGCTGCGCCGCTCCACCCTCGAACAGGACCTGCCCGCGGCGGTGGCGGGCGGCGCGATCGGCCTGATGTTCCAGCCGATCGTCGAGCTCGCGGACCGCCACCCGGCCGGCGTCGAGGTCCAGCCGTCGTGGCGGCACCCGGCGCTCGGCCCGGTCCCGCCCGGCGAGCTGCTGACGCTGGCCGAGGAGCTGGGCCTGGCCGCCCGCATCGAGCACGACCTGCTCTACCGCGCCTGCCGCCTGCTGGCCGGCTGGCGGCAGCAGCACGCCGCGCTGTGGCTGGCCGTCGGGGTGCGACCGCGCGAGCTGACCGGGCCGGCGTTCCAGGTGGTCCTCAACACCTCGCTGGAACACCACCGGCTGCCGCCGTCCGCGCTGGTCCTGGAGATCGCCGAGCGGCACCTGCTCGACGACCCGGACGACCCCGACGCAGCGCACCGGCCGGCGGCCGACGAGGTGGCGGCGGAGCTCGGCCGGCTGCGCGCCCGCGGCGTACGGACCGCCGTCGACAACTTCGGCACCGGGCCGGCCGCGCTGAGCCGGCTGCGCATCCTGCCGATCGACCTGGTGAAGGCCGGCGGCCTGCTGGACGTGGCGGTCACGGTCGGGCGGCGGCTGGGCGTGGAGGTGATCGCCCACGGCGTGACGCACCCGGCGGACCTGGACGCCGCGCTGGCCGCCGGCTGCCGCCTCGGCCAGGGCGAGCTGCTCGGCCGGCCCATGCCGGCCGAGCACCTCGAAGTCCTCCTGGCCGGAATCAGAACGCCCTCACCGGAGAAAGGGCTCAGAACGCCCTGACCAGAAAAGAGGGTCAGAACGCCCTGATCAGGAGGGGTCAGAACTTCGTGAACACCGACAGCGCGGGCAGCGCCCGGTCGTCGTAGCCGAACAGCGCCTGGTTCTCCCACCCGTCGCCGGAGGCCGGGTCGGCCGGGTCCCAGCCCGCGCCGTCGCGCGCGGTCCAGGTCGCCTCCCAGTAGAAGACGCCCAGCGCGCCCGGCACGCCCGCCACCACGGTCATGATGTCGCGCAGCGCGTCGGCCTGCCCGCGCGGCGTGGCCGGATAGCCGCCCGCCTCGGCGAGGGCCGGGTTGAAGATGTTGGTCTCGTGGTCGTTCTCGGCGGTGGTGAAGCCGTATGCGGTCTCGGCCACCATGACCGGCTTGCCGTAGCGGGCGGCGAGGTCGGTCAGGTTGTGCTGCAGCTCGCCGAGCGACCCGTGCCAGTAGACGTAGTGCGACACCCCGATGACGTCGAACGGCACGCCGCGGCTGACCGCCTGGTCGTACCACCAGCGGTGGGCGCCGTTGTCGCCGCCCTCGGCCAGGTGCAGCACGACCTTCGTACGCGGGGAGGCCGCCTTGACCGCGTTGCTGCCCGAGGTCAGCAGCGCGGCGAGGCCGTCCCAGTTGTCCCAGCGCCCGTCGGGCCAGAGCATGCCGCCGTTGATCTCGTTGCCGACCTGCGCCATGTCGGCCGGTGTGCCTTGCTTGCGGAGGGCGGACAGGACGTCGTACGTGTGGTCGTAGACCGCCTGCCGCAGCTGCTCGAACGGCAGCTCGGCCCAGGCGGCGGGCTTGAACTGCTTGCCCGGGTCGGCCCACGCGTCGGAGTAGTGGAAGTCGATCAGCAGCTTCTGCCCGGCCTTGTGCGCGCGGCGGGCCTTGGCCAGCACGTCGTCCTTGTCGTTGTAGCCGTCGACCGGGTCCACCCACACCTTGAGCCGGATGTAGTTCACGTCGTTGTCGGCGAGCAGCTTGAACGGGTCCTTGCGGGCGCCGTTCGCCGTACGGTAGACCGCGCCGTGCGCCTCGTTCGTGGTGACGTGCGAGACGTCCGCGCCCGCGATGGCGAGCGGCGTGCCCACCTCGGCGCCGGTGCGGTCCAGCACGAGGTCGTCGAAGTTCGTCCACTGGCCCGCGGCGGCGGTGGAGTGCAGCACGAGCGTGCAGCGCCCGGCGGCGGAGACCTTGGCGGTCACGGCCAGCCGCACCCATTGATCACCTGTACGCGGCACAGCCACGCGCTGGTCCCTGGCGGAGCCGCAGTCGCGCAGTGCCACGTACGCGTCGGGCTGGTTGCCGCTCGACCGGACCCGCAGGCCGAGCGTCCAGGTGCCCTTCTTCAGCCCGGTGAGCCGCTGCTGCGTCGTCACGGCGTAGGCCGCGTCGCCGTGGTGGGTGAGCTGGGCGGTGCCGGAGTGTCCGCCGGCCTCCACGAAGCTCGCCGCGGTCGTGCCGGACTCGGTCCAGCCGGCGGGGGCCTGCCCGGTGCCCGCCTCGAATCCGGGGTTGGCGATGGTGCCCGCCGGTGCCGGTGCCGCCGCCGCGGGGGCCGCGATCCCGCCGACGGCGGCGAGGGCGACGCCGGCCAGCACTGCTGCTCTACGCATCTGTGAGCGCTCCCAAAAGTTGATCATGCATGTGACCTGCTAATTTGCCGACATCGATCGCGTTACGTGGGCGAAACATTGGGAGCGCTCACAACACCAAACACGACGGTGAATGTCAAGACCGCACAATGTGGAGGTGACCGACTCCCCGCGCACCCGCCCCCGGCCCACCATGGATGACGTCGCCGCCGCGGCCGGCGTCTCCCGCGGCACCGTCTCCCGGGTGCTCAACGGCGGGCAGAACGTCAGCCGGGACGCGCTCGGCGCCGTCGAGCGGGCCATCCGCAGGACCGGGTACGTCGCCAACCCGCACGCCCGCAGCCTGGTCACCCAGCGCTCGAGCTCGGTCGCGTTCATCCTCAACGAGGCGCAGGACCGGCTCTTCGAGGACCCGACGTTCCACTACCTGCTGCGCGGCTGCACCCAGAGCCTGGCGGCCCACGACATCACCCTGCTGCTGACCGTGGTCGAGTCCGAGGACGACCGCCAGCGCCTGCGCCGCTGGATCAGCGCCGGCCACGTCGACGGGGCGCTGCTCGTCTCCGGCCACCGGGACAGCCCGCTGCTCGGCGACCTGCTCGCCCAGGGCGTGCCCCTGGTCGTCTCCGGGCGCCCGCTGGGCCACGAGCGGTCGGTCAGCTACGCGGCCGCCGACGACCGCGACGGCGCCCGGCAGATGGCGGCCCACCTGCGATCCCGCGGCCGCCGCCGGATCGCCGTCATCACCGGCCCGCCCGACACCTCCGGCGGCCTCGACCGCCTGGCCGGCTTCACCGACGTGCTCGGCCCGCCCGACCCGGCACTGGTGGCCGCCGGCGACTACACCGAGGAGTCCGGCTTCGCGGCGATGGAGACGCTGCTGGCGAGCGTGCCCGACCTGGACGCCGTCTTCGTGTGCTCGGACCTGATGGCGGCCGGGGCGATGACCGCCCTGCGCCGGGCCGGCCGCACGATCCCCGGCGACGTCGCGGTCGGCGGCTTCGACGACGCCAAACTGGCCGCCGCCTCCGACCCGCCGCTGACCACGGTCCGCCAGCCCTGGCAACGTCTCAGCGCCGAAATGGTCCGCCTGCTGCTGGGCCGCATCGCCGGCGACGAGCCCGCCGCGGCGATCCTGCCCGCCGACCTGATCATCCGCGCCTCCACCTGACGACCCGCCGGCCCGGTGGTGTGCGGTTCCGCCTGACGACCCGCCGGCCCGGTCGTCCGCCTCTCCACCTGACGAGCCGGCCTGGTCGCGCGCACCTCCACCTGGCAGAGCGCCGGCGAACCCGGACCCGGCGCCCGCCCGCGCCACCACCGCGGGCCGGCACCCGGTCACGGGAATGGCGGCGCTGATGCCAACCGGATGATCGGGCCGCGGGGGCCGTTCGGGCACGGCTGGTTCCGGAACCGTGGCGGGCTGTTGACTTTGATCGCCGCCTATCGCTTTCTGTGACTGGCTTCATTGCCGTCTCGTTACGGAAAGGACCATCCCGCATGACGACACGCCCCTCCGGGCGCCGGCGCCTCAGCCGGATCCTTGCGGCCGGGCTGCTGCTCGCCTCGGCCGGCACCCTCGTCGGCACCGCCCCCGCGGCCGCCGCGCCCAGGCCGGTCGCCCCGAACCTGGGTGCCAACGTCACCATCTTCGACCCGGGCATGCCGGTCGAGCAGATCCAGGCCACTCTCGACGCCACGCATGCGCGGCAGGTCGACAACGAGATGGGCACCGCCCGGTACGCGTACCTCTTCAAGCCCGGCACCTACGGCACCACCGACAAGCCGCTGCAGATCAAGGTGGGCTACTACACCGAGATCTCCGGCCTCGGCGCCGAGCCCGGCGACGTCGTGATCAACGGCAAGGTGGAGGTCTACAACCGCTGCCTCACCGAGGGCGGCACGGCGAACTGCCTCGCGCTGGTCAACTTCTGGCGCACGCTGTCCAACCTGACGATCAACGTCAACGGCGCGGGCCAGGACGGCTGCCGGGCCGGGGCGAACTTCTGGGCCGTGTCCCAGGCCGTGTCGCTGCGGCGCCTCGACGTCAACGGCCCGTTGACGCTGATGGACTACTGCACCGCCGGCCCGCAGTACGCCAGCGGCGGCTTCATCGCCGACTCGCGCTTCGACGCGGTCACCAACGGCTCGCAGCAGCAGTGGCTCACCCGCAACAGCGAGGTCGAGAGCTGGTCCAACGCCGTGTGGAACCAGGTGTTCTCGGGCGTGAAGGGCGCGCCGGACGACACGGCGTTCCCGGACCCGCCGTACACCACTGTCGAGAAGACGCCGCTGAGCCGGGAGAAGCCGTACCTCTTCACCGACGGCTCCGGCTACAAGGTCCGCGTCCCCGCGGCCAAGCGCAACACCACCGGGGTGTCCGCCGCCAGCGGCAAGTCCCTGCCGCTCGGCGACTTCTACGTGGCCAAGCCGGGCGACCCGGTGTGGAAGATCAACGCCGCGCTGGTGCTCGGCAAGAACCTGCTGTTCACCCCGGGCGTGTACGACATCGACAGCAGCATCAACGTCTGGCGCCCCGGCACCGTGGTGCTCGGCCTCGGCCACGCCACGCTGACCGCGGTCAACGGCGCGACGCCGCTGGTCGTGGCCGACGTGCCCGGCGTCGTCGTCGCGGGCGTCACCATCGACGCCGGCCTCAAGGAGTCGAAGAACCTGCTCCGGGTCGGCAAGAAGAACGGCGTGGGGATCAGCTCGCCCGCCAACCCGACCACGCTGTCCGACGTGTACTTCCGCGTCGGCGGCCCGCACATCGGCAAGGTCGACACCGCGCTCGAGGTCAACAGCGACAACGTGCTCATCGACCACACCTGGGTGTGGCGCGGCGACCACGGCGTCGAGGGCTTCACCCAGGGCGTCAACGGCGACACCGACCGCTGGCGCACCAACACCGGCCGCTACGGCGCGGTGATCAACGGCGACGACGTCACCGCGACCGGCCTGTTCGTCGAGCACTTCCAGAAGTACAACACCGTCTGGAACGGCGAGCGCGGCACCACGATCCTCTACCAGAACGAGCTGCCGTACGACCCGCCGACGCAGGCGGACTGGATGAACGGCAAGGTCAAGGGTTACGCGGGGTACAAGGTCGGCGACAAGGTGCGCAACCACACGCTCCACGGCGCCGGCGTCTACGTCTTCAACCAGAACAACCCGTCCATCGAGAC
>CAKUMG010000262.1 GCA_934667465.1 uncultured Actinoplanes sp.
GGCGTACGGTCAGGGCTCTTCGTCGTCGAGGCGGTTTCGGGGGCGGAAGCGCTGGATCCAGCCCTCGATGTCCGGCTTGCGCCACACCTTGCCCATGGCCAGTTCGTCCCAGGGGGGCGGGAAGCCGGGGGTGGCGATGAGCTGCTGGACCCGCTGGCGGCTGACACCGAGGCGGTCCTCGATCTCACGCGCGCCCATCAGGAACTTTCCCATGCGTCACGATGCTGCCAAACCGGTTGTGGGCACCTTACTAAGGCTCTCGCCGCGCCGCGTTCCGGCTGGGGGCGCGGGGTTTTCGGGGGTCTTGCGCCACTCTTTCGCGGGCGGGAACGCGGGCTGATGCGCGGCAAGCGTACGGATAAGGTGGTTTTTGTCCCATGCGGTGGCGGGCCTGGGAGGGCCTTGTCACGGCGCGGCCGCACGGTGGGATCCCACGACGGCACGTAGGCTCGGGGGGTGTCGAGGTACGAAAGGTTGGCACCGTGACAGAGTTCGACGGCCTACCCCTGCTGCGCTCCCCCGTGGCGATCGCCGCCTTCGAAGGGTGGAACGACGCCGCCGACGCGTCGACGGCCGCGGTGGAGCACCTCGAGCAGGTGTGGCAGGCCCGCGAGATCACCACCATCGACCCGGAGGAGTTCTACGACTTCCAGGTCAGCAGGCCGACCACCGTCATGGGCGAGGGAGACGCCCGCAAGATCGAGTGGCCGACCACCCGGTTCAGCGTGGCGAGCCCGCCCGGGACCGAGCGTGACGTCGTCCTGATCCGGGGCATCGAGCCCAGCATGAAGTGGCGCACCTTCTGCGAGCAGATCCTCGAGCTGTGCCACAGCCTCGAGGTCAACCGCATCGTGCTGCTCGGCGCCCTGCTGGCCGACGTCCCCTACACCCGGCCCCTGCCGATCAGCGGCAGCGCGAGCAAGGAGGGCCTGGCGGAGAAGTTGAAGGTTGCGCCCACCCGCTACGAGGGGCCGACGGGCATCGTCGGCGTGCTGCAGGAGGCGGCCGGCAAGGCCGACCTCGAGGCGCTGTCGTTCTGGGTGCACGTGCCGCACTACGCGAACAACCCGCCCTGCCCCAAGGCGACGCTCGCCCTGCTCGGCCGCATGGAGGACGCCCTCGACCTGCCGGTGCCCCTGGCCGACCTGGCCGAGGAGTCGTCGGAGTGGGAGAAGCGCGTCCAGGCCGCCGCGGAACAGGACGCGGAACTGGGCGAGTACGTGCGCGAGCTGGAGGAGCGCGTCGGCGACGAGGGCATCACGCCGCTGACGGGTGACGAGATCGCCAGCGAGTTCGAGAAGTACCTGCGCCGCCGGGGCGGGTCGGCCGGGCCCACCGCCGGCTCCTGGTGAACGCGCCGGCCCCGGGTGTTCCCGGGGCCGGTTCGGTTTCTCGTGCGCGGACTTATGGCCGCGCTGAGCTGCGGCTTCGCGGGGATGAGCCGGCCTGCTCGTGAGGCCGGGCTGCTCGTGAGGCCGGACTCGCGGAGCCCGCCGGGATCGGCGGGTCAGATCAAGGCCGGGCCGCGGATGGCGCGGCGGGCCGTGCCGAGCAGAGCCGCGCCGGTCAAGGCCGTCGCAACGGCGACGATCATCCCGTACGGCCACAGCGGCGTCCCCGGCAGCAGCTCACCGGCCCGCGCGGAGGCGTACGGCAGGATCGTGCACAGCGACGCCACCGACCCCGCCAGCACCCCTGTGACCGTGACCAGCACCCCCTCGGCCGCCACCAGCGCCGTCACCTGACCGCGCGTGGCCCCGGCCAGCCGCTGCTGCGCGAACTCCCGCCGCCGGTGCGTCGTCGCCGCGATCAGCGTGTTGACCAGCATCACCGCCACGAACACGGCCAGCATGCCGACCACCACGTAGTTGAGCGTCTGGATGTCCCGCGCGAAGGCTGGCTGCACCACCCCCGCCGCCGCCGCGTCCTCGACCGCCTGCATGACCACGGTCCCGGTCGCGACACCGACGAACAGGGTCACCGGCATGACGGCACCGGCGAGCTGCCGGGTCCGGCCCCGGACATTGCCGACGGCGAGATCGCCGGGCACACCCAGGACCAGCCGTACGGGCTGCGCGAGCACCGCCGTCGCCACCCGCAGCAGCTCGGGTGCCAGCAGCGCCAACCCGATCGACGCCCAGATGCCGGCCTGGCCCGCGGTCTGCATCGCGTCGATGCCCTTGCCGTCCATCACCGTCGCGGTCACCACGCCGCAGCCCACCCCGGCCGCCACGAAGACTCCCGCCGCGACCCGCCGCAGCCGTGGCCGTTCCCGCCTCGGCGTCTCCCGGCCCGTACGCCACGCCGCCGCCACCGCCGCGATCACCGACCCCAGCAGCGTCACCCCGAAGCCGGCCCCGAGCGCCACCGGCCCGAAGACGTAGCCGACCGGCTCCGCCACCTGACCCGTACGCTGCAGCAGCTCGAACAGCACCCGGCCGAGCACCAGCCCGCCGGGCACCGCCACCGCCGCCGCGGCCAGCGCCACCGCGACGGCCTCCCCCACGATCATCCGGCGCAGCTGCGGGCCCGTGGCACCCACCTGCCGCAGCAGCGCCACCTGCTCGGCCCGCTGCCGCACGGCGAGGCTGAGCGTCGACGTCACCGCGAACGCCACGATCACCAGGCACCACCCGCCGGCCACCGACGCCGTGGTCACGAGCGACTCGACGCTCGCCGTATCAGCGCCCGCCGCCGTGTCCAGCAGCGACGCGAACGCCATCAGCAGCGTCGCCCCGAGCACCCCCGACAGGAACGTCGCCGCAAAACCCCCGGGCCGGTGCCGGATGGACCGCAGAGCCACGCCGATCATGCCACGACCCCCAGCCCGCGCGGGCCGGCCACCGGGTCTCGGCCGGCCTGCGCCTGAACCCCCGCCACGTCGACAACGCGCGCCTGGACTCCCGCGGTGCCGGCGGCGTGCGCCCGGACTCCCGCGACATCGGCGGCGTCGTCGCGGAGGCGGTCGCCGAGGTGCGTCATGCGGGCCGCGACGGCCTCCGCGGTGGGCGCCGGCAACTCGCCCGCGAGGCGCCCGTCGGCCAGGAACAGCACCGCGTCCGAGAACGCGGCCGCCACCGGGTCGTGCGTGACCATGACGACCGTACGGCCGAAGTCCCGCACCGCCGCCCGCAGCAGCTCCAGCACCTCCCGCGCCGCGCGCAGGTCCAGCGCCCCGGTCGGCTCGTCGGCGAACACGACGTCCGGGCCCGTCGCCAGCGCCCGGGCGATCGCGACCCGCTGCCGCTGCCCGCCGGAGAGCCGCTCGGGCAGGTCGTCGAGCCGGTCGCCGAGCCCCAGCCGGTCCAGGGTGGCACGCACCGCCCGCCGGTCCACCCGGCGCCCGTCGAGGCGCAGCGGCAGCACGACGTTCTGCTCCACGGTCAGCGCCGGCAGCAGGTTGTAGTCCTGGAACACGAAGCCCGCCCGGCGCCGCCGGATCTTGGTGCGCGCGGTGTCCCCGGCGGCGCCGAGCTCGAGGCCGGCCAGGAACACCCGGCCCGCGGTGGGCCGGTCCAGCCCGGCCGCGCACCGGAGCAGCGTGGACTTGCCCGACCCGGACGGCCCCATCACCGCCGTGAACGAGCCCGCGGCGAAGCCCGCGGTCACCCCGTCCAGCGCGGTCACCGCCGCCCCGGTGCCGCTGCCGGCATAGGTCTGGTAGAGCTCCTCCACCCGTACGGCTTCGGTCATGATCCTGTCCCCCTCCGTGATGTGCATACACCGTACGAAGGGGAGAGTGCCGAGCGGAGTAGTGCTAACACCCCTCTGTGTACGGTAAGTGCACTAGAGCACGGGAGGCATCATGACCGTTCCGCCCTACCAGCGGATCACCGCCGCGATCGCCGCCCGCATCGCGTCCGGCGAGCTGCAACCCGGCGACCGCGTGCCGTCCGTCCGGTCGATCATCGCCACCGAAGGCGTCGCGATGGCCACCGCCACCCGCGTGCTCGCCGAACTGCGCACCCGCGGCCTGGTCCACCCGGTCCGCGGCCGCGGCACCGTCGTCGCCCACCCCGCCAACCACAACCCCTCGGACAAACCCCTCGACGGTACGCCTTCCGCACCGGACCCCCCGTCCCGCGACGTGCCGGGGACGCGGCGCGACGAGGTGGTCGCGGCGGCGGTACGGGTGGCCGACGCCGAGGGGCTCGCCGGGCTCTCGATGCGGCGGGTGGCGGCGGAGGCGGGGGTGCCCACGATGTCGCTGTACCGGCAGGTGGCCGACAAGGAGGAACTGCTGCTGTTCATGATGGACGGCATCTTCGCCGCGAACCCGCCGCCGGCGCTCACCCCCGGCCGCGACGGCTGGCGCGCCTGCGTCGAGGCGGGCGCCCGGCTGCAGTGGGCGATGTACCGCCGGCACCGCTGGCTGGCCGAGGCGGTGTCCTTCACCCGGCCGCTGCCGGCCCGGCACGCGATGGCACACACCGAGTACACGATGCGGGCCCTGGCCGCCCTCGACCCGGAGACCCGCTTCCGCGCGGCCGTCATGCTGGCCAACCACGTACGCGGCACGGCCCTCAACCTCGGCACCGAGCAGCAGGCCCGCCACGACACCGGCCTCACCGACGACCAGTGGATGCTGACCCAGCGCGAACGGTTCGCCGCCGCGCTCGCCGGGGCCGACCTGCCCCTGATGGCGGACTACATGACCCGCCCCGGCGCCGAGTTCGACCTCGACATCCTCCTGGACTTCGGCCTGGCCCGCCTCCTCGACGGCCTGTCCCACCTCCCCGGCCTCGCCGGCTGAACCGCCCGGCCGCTCCACACACGCTCCGCCGCCGGCGAACACGCGCACGCCCTTCGCGCGTAGGGCGGGCACGTGACCGCCCAGCACGACCGCCCGACGACCGACCCGGGCGAGCGGGCGAGCGGGCGAGCCGCACCGGGCGGACAAGCAGCGCGCCGCCAAGCCCCCCGGGCGAGCGCCGCACGAGCCACGGCAAACGCGCCACCAAGCTCCGGGCGAGCGCCGCACAACCCACGGCGGGCGGGCTTCGGGCGAGCGAGGAACCGTTCGCCGGCGAAAGGTCCGGACAGCACGACGCCGGCCCGGGAGGTGCCGGGCCGGCGTGGGATGCGGGGACGCGGGCGGTCAGCGCCAGAAGACGGCGACCGCGGCGTTGATCGCGGTCAGGGCGATGATGCCGATGAAGTGGCCGCGGTTGACGGCTTCGCGCTTCTTGCGCCACGGGATGAAGACCATCACGAAGATCATGAGGGCGATCACGAGCTTGACCGCCAGCTTGATCGGGTCGGGCTCGTCGTCACCGCCGCCGCGCAGCGGGGCCGCCAGGCCGAGGCCGGTGACGAGCTGGATGACCGAACCCCACAGCATGGCCGGGTTGATCCGCAGCTTCGCCGAGAGGAACTGGGCGATGCTGCCACCGAGCAGCAGCGCGAACCCGACGAAGTGGACGTAGACCAAGAGCAACCGCAGCGCTTCCATGGCCGCAGAGCTTATCGGTCACCCCGGCGGCCGAGCACGAGCAGGTGGCCCGTCGCGGCAGCGATCCCCGGGTCCGCCTCGACCTGACGCATGCGATCGAGCAACTGCTTCGTCCGTACGTCATCCGCGAGCAGTTCGTCGAGCCGCGCCCCGGCGAAGCCCAGCGGCCCCTCCACCACGACGCAACGCGCCCCGGTCAGCCCCGCCTCCGCCGCCTCGGCCACCGCGTCGTCCGGCCGGTGCAGGTAGGCGCTGGTGAAGTACCTCCGCCCGCCCGGGTGCACCCCGTCCGCCAGCACCCCGTCCACGATCCCGCCGAACTCGGGATCCGCCAGGTAGCCCTTCGTCAGCCCGTCGAACAACGCCGCGAGCCGGTTGATGACGGCCGCCACGACCACCCCGCCGGGCCGCACGACCCGCAGCGCCTCCCGCCACACCGCGAGCCGGTCCGCCCGCTCCGCGAGGTGGTAGAGCGGGCCCAGCAGCAGCACCGCATCCACAGACGCGTCCGCCGCCGTCAGCTCGCGCGCGTCGCCCAGCTCGGCACTCACCCCGGGCAGCGCCGCCGCGGCCGCCACGTGCTCCGGCACCGGCTCCACCACCCGCACGTCGTACCCGGCCGCCGCCAGCGGCCCGGCATACACGCCCGTCCCACCGCCCACGTCCAGCACGGTCGCCGGCGCCGCGGGCAACACCCGGCCCAGCACGTCCCACGTCCGCAGGAACTCGAGCCGCCCGGCCCCCGCCCCGAGCCGCGTCCGCTCCCCGCCCCGCCCGTAGTACTCCAGAACTTCCCGCTGCACCATCCCGTGATCATCCCCGCCCCGCTCGTCGACAGCCATCTATTACCGGCCGACCGGTGGAAAGCACCGGCATGCGGGGCGGCGTGTCGGTGGCGCGGGCCGCACGGCGTACCGCATCCTAGGAACCTAGTGTGAGGGAGGCCGGACGATGACCATCAATCCTGGCGCCGCGGAGTTTCCGCATCGGCAGATCTCCGCGCAGCTCAAGGAGCGGGTTCGGCGGGGTGAGTGGCAGCCCGGCGAGCGCCTGCCCTCGATCCCGGCGATGGCCGAGCTCTTCGGCGTGGCCAAGCAGACCGTGCAGCGCGCCGTCGACCAGCTGCGCGTCGAGGGCGTGCTGATCACCAAACCGGGCTCCGGCACGTACGTCCGCGGGACCCGGCGGCGGCTCAACCGCCTGTCGCGCGGGCGGTACGGGGTGCACCGGGGGTATCACGCCGATCTCGCGGCGCGGTACCGGCAGCAGCTGACCTCGGTCGGGCGCGAGCCGGCGCCGGCCGAGGTGGCGGATGCATTCGGGGTGCGGGACGGCACGGAGCTGCTGGTGCGGCGGCACACCGTACGGGCCGAGGACGCCACGGTGGAGGTCGGCGCCTCCTGGTTCCGGGTGACCGACGCGTCCGGTACGTCGCTGGAACGGCTGGAGTCGTTCGGGCGGCCGCTCTACCAGGAGGCCGAGGAGGCGATCGGCCGCCGGTACACCTCAGCGACGGACACGATCAGCGCCCGTCAGCCCAGCCGGGAGGAGGCGGTGATCCTGCAGATCCGCCCGGACACGCCGGTGCTGCACCTGCTGCACGTCGCGTTCGACGAGACCCGCAAGCCGATCGAGGTGGCGCAGGCGACCTGGCCGGGGCCGATGACGACGCTGACCGAGGAGTACCGCATCCCGGAGCCCACCCCGGACCCCGACCCCGACCCGGGCCTGGCCCTGGCCTGAATTACGAGGCCCGCCCGAACCACGAGCCCGCCCGGACCACCAGGCCCGCCAAGCCGCAGGGGCCCGGCCGCACAAGCGACCGGGCCCCGCGAAAGCCGCAAAAGCGGCAAAAAAAGACCTACAACCGAATCCCGAGCAACGCGTCCACCGTCTTGATCATCAGCTCGGGCGCCGCAGCGTCGTCACCGACCCCGGCGAC
>CAKUMG010000263.1 GCA_934667465.1 uncultured Actinoplanes sp.
TTCCTTGGTCGCGGAGTACCACGAAGCCGAGCTGGGTGAGCTCGTCGGCCGCGTCGGTGCGGCGGTCGATCGTTACCGGACCGGCGAGCTGGACGCCTTCGACGTCGACCACATGCTGTTCCAGTACTCGCGAGCGGCCAAGGAGCTCTGGAAGTTCTGCGTCGGATTGTGGACTGCGTTTGGATGGGGGCCGGCCACCGCGCGAGGGCAGCCATTCGACCCGCGACCGACGCCGGACCGGCGCGCCATGGCGTCATGGGAATAGAAAGAATGATCAGCGTTGCGATGTGCGCCATTCTGCGACGACCCCATTTCGGGGCGACGGTGGGGAGAAAACCGGCGCCGGCTTCGACGCGGAGGGCGGTGGCTATAGCGGGAGCAACTTCAGCAGGCCTGGGAGGCGGGCGTACAGAACGGGAAGCCCACGGATCCCGTCGCGTGCGGACTCGTGCGAAAGCGCGAGGTCCGGGCCGGTGGTGGGCTCGGCGCCCGTCAGGCAGCGGAGGATGTTCCACCGGGTGTGCCCCAGACAGCCGCCGATCAGGAAGGCGAACCAGCTCGGGCCCGGGGGCGGAAGCACACCGCCGCCTGCGACGTAGCCGTCGAGGAGCGCGTGGAAGACAGCGGGACGGATGTCGTCGAAGCCGGGGCCCTTGGCGAGGCTCAGCGCGGTCGAGCCGAGTTCGCCGGACAGGTCGAGCATGCCGGACAGTTCCCAGTCGAGCACCACGGGCCGGCCATCCCGGGCGAGCAGGTTCCACGGCTGGATGTCGCGGTGGGTCAGCACGACAGGGCCGGGGCGTTCGCAGGTGTCGACGAAGCGGGCGATCTCGAGGAGCGTGCCGGCCTGGGCGGTGAGGTCCGCGGCCCAGGGCTGTCCGGTCGCGGTCGCTCGTGCGGCGAGTTCGGGCCAGTCGCGGGGCGCCGGGTCCTCAGCCGGCTCTCCGACCGGCTCTCCGACCGGCTCTCCGACCGGCTCTCCGACCGGCTCCTGGGGCCAGGCGACGTCGAGTGTGTGCAGGCGGGCGAGGATGTCGCCGATCTCGTACGCGAACGCGGGCGGCACCGGCGCCTCGGGCACCTTGTCGCCGTCGGCCCAGCGGTGGACGAGCAGGTCCGGGCCGGCCGCGATCGGTTCCGGCATCGGGATCCCGGCGGCGAAGGCGGCCCGCTCGAACCGGAACACATTCGCGGCCCGGTAGACCTGGCGGCGGTCGAGGGTGTTGAGCTCCTTGACCGCGAACGATCCCCGGTCGGTGTCGAGCCGGAACATCCGGTTGGCGTAGCCGCCGTGGACGCGCGTCATCGGACCGAGCGGTGTGCCGAGCGGGGACAGGTCCATTCCCCGCAATCTAGGGGCGCCGGTCCGCCGAGGCATCCGCTTTACCGGCGACGGCAGGCTCGACCGGGCGCGCCTTCCGTCCCCACGCCGGGGAAGATCACGGGTGACGGCGGACGACGAGCTCGCGGGCCGGATCGTGGGGGATGCCGGAGGTGCCGTGCAGGATCACGTCGGCGCGCTCCCAGGGGCGGTGGTCGGCGAAGAACGGGATCTCCTCGGCCATCCACTCGTCCCAGAAGGCGCGGTGCTCCGGGGTGTCGCCGTCGCGGGTCAGGCAGCGCCGTTCCGCCTCGGCGAGGTCGGCCTCGATCCAGACGACGGCGTCGAGCAGGGGCGCCAGCTCGCGGCGGGCCGCGCCGGTGCCCTCCACGAGGACCAGGGGGCAGCCGGCCGGGACGGTGATGGCGCCGCGGCGGTCGCGGGCGTCCCAGGCGGGCGGGCGGTAGGACACCGGCGAGCCGCGGTGCAGCGGGGCGAGGACGCCGTCGATCATGAGGCCGGACCAGCCGAAGAACGAGTGGTGCCAGGCCACGTCGTCGGTGTGGACCACGACGGCACCGGGGACCTCGGCGGCGAGGAGGGCGGCGGCGGTGCTCTTGCCGGCCCCACCATGACCGTCGACCGCCACGATGCGGGGCCGCCCAGTCGGGTCCCCTGCCGCGGCAAGGATCATGCGGGCGACCGCGGACACGGCGACGGCCTGCCAAGGGACGGTCATGAGGCGCACGGTAGCGCACGGACGCGGGAGCGGCCGTTGCCCCGGCGGGCGGTGAACGGTTGTCCGGGGCATGGCTGTTCTGTTGACCCAGCGCCAAGAGCCCGGCATGGAAGCACTGCGCCCCCAGGAGGCGCCTGGCGGGAGACGCGCGGGACGGATCGCGGTTCTCGACGGGCTGCGCCTGGTCGCGGCACTGATGGTGGTGGGCTACCACTTCCTCGCGTACGACCGCGGCAGTGCCAAGCCGTGGGGGGTGGCCTCCGACGTGGCCTTCCCGGCGTTGTGGCGACCCGCGTCGTACGGCTGGCTCGGGGTTGAGCTCTTCTTCTTGATCAGCGGGTTCGTGATCGGGATGAGCGCGTGGGACCGGACGCCGGGGCAGTTCCTGCGGTCGCGGGTGACCCGGCTCTTCCCGGCGTACTGGGCGGCGGCGCTGCTGACCTTCGCCGTGCTCAGCCTGTGGCCGCTGGTGCGCACACCGGTGACGCCGAGCGAGTTCCTGGTCAACCTGACGATGCTCAACGAGCCGCTGGGGGTGCGCTCGGTCGACGCCGTCTACTGGACGCTGTGGGTCGAGGCCCGGTTCTACCTGCTGTTCGCGGTGCTGCTGCTGGGCAGACCCTTGACCGTACGCCGCGCGGCACTCTTCTGCGGCGGATGGCTCATGGCGGCGGTGCTCGCGCAGCAGGCGGACGTGCCCGCGCTGGACGTGATGGTGATGCCGGACTACGCGCCGTACTTCGTGGCGGGCCTGGCGCTGTTCCTCATCCACCGGTTCGGGTCGCACCTGCTGCTGTGGGGGCTGACCGGGGTGGCGTTCCTGCTCGCGCAGCACCACGCGCTCGGCATGGTGGCGCGGGTGTCGCGGACCCTCGAGCGGCCGCTGGCCGGGTGGCCGGCGCTGCTGATCCTGGCCGCCGGGTTCGGCGTCCTCGCGCTGGTCGCGACCGGGCGGCTCGACGGGATCCGCTGGCGGTGGCTGACCGTGGCGGGCGTGCTCACGTACCCCATCTATCTCCTGCACGAATATCCCGGCTGGACCATGATCGCCGCACTGCACCCGCTGCTGCCCCGCTGGGCCGTCCTGGCGCTGGTGGTCGCGGCGGTCGCCGTCGCGGCGTGGCTGCTGCACCGGTACGTGGAACGGCCCGTCGCCCGCATCCTGAAGCATCGCCTGGCCGAACCGCTCGGCAAGGACTGAGGGGTATCCGGCGGCTCGCCCTGATCCGCCGGATACCCCCTAAAGACCCGCCCGCTCGTGCTTGACGCGGTACATGGCCGCGTCGGCGGCGCGCAGCAGAGCGTCGGGGTCGCTCGCCCGGCCCACCGCGATCCCGATGCTGGCGCCGATCACGAGCAGCACCCCGGCGGCCTCCGCGGGCTCGGCCATGGCGGCACCGAGCCGGTCGGCCAGGGCGTCCGCCCGCGCCGGGCCCGCCGATCCGAGCAGGACGGCGAACTCGTCGCCGCCGAGCCGGACCGCCAGGTCGTCGGGGCCGAGCGCGGCCCGCAGCCGGTCGGTGACGGTGACCAGCAGCTCGTCGCCCACGTGGTGCCCGTGCACGTCGTTGACCTGCTTGAACCCGTCCAGGTCGAGGACCAGCACGGCCACCTCGGCGGCGCCCGCGGAGCGCAGCCGCCCGGCGAGCAGGGTCCGGTTGGCCAGCCCGGTGAGCGTGTCGTGGGTGGCCTCGTGCCGCAGCTGGTCGTGCAGGATCCGGGACTCGGTCACGTCGCGGGCGTTCCAGACCACGCCGCGGACGCTGGGGTTGCCGGTCAGGTCGGCGCCGACGAGGTCGAGCCAGCGGTACGAGCCGTCGGCGTCCTGCACGCGCAGCTGGGCGCTCGCCCCGGCGCCCGGCGCGGCGGCCAGGGCCTCGCGCAGCTCCTCGAACGCCACGATGTCGTCCGGGTGCACCCGCGCGGTCAGTCCGGCGCCCGCCGCGTCGGCCGGGCCGGTCCCGAAGAGCCGGGCCGCGGCCGGGCTCGCGTACCGGACGATGTCGCCGGGACCGACGACCAGCGTGACGTCGGACGCGTGCCGGAACAGCGCCTGGAACCATTCCTTCTGCTCCTGCAGCTCGGACATGCTCCGGTCCAGGCTGGCGAGCAGCCGGTCGTTGTCGGTGAACGCGACCAGCTGGCGGGCGAGCACGACCGCCGTGATCACCAGGACCCCGACGGTGACGCCCCACACCCGCAGGTCGGCGCCGGTGCGCAGCAGCGCCATGACGAGCAGCGCCTCACAGGCGAGAACGGCGAGATAGGGGGTACGGGCGTAGCGTGCGCGCCGGTCCGCGGCCCGTCCGATGCCGTGGTGCCGCTGGCGGATCTCCTGCATCCGGAGGCTGGCCGGGACGAGCACGCACGGCAGCACCTGGAACAGCAGGGCTGCCCGGGGGTCGTGGCCGCCGGTGATCACCAGGCCGAGCGAGGTGCCCAGGGCGGTGAGCGCCACGCCGGCGCTGCCGACCACGCCGGCGGAGAGGTTGAACGGTGCCGGGTCGCTGTAGACGAGCTTGAGCACGCCGAACACGACCACCAGCATCATGGCGGTGCTGGCCCCGGCGACATAGCGGTCGGTGATGTCGCCGCTGCTCAGCTGGGGCGCGAGCGAGAAGTACCAGAGCCCGACGGCGACCCCGGTGAGCACGGTCACCGTGTCCAGGCCCAGCCGCAGCCGCTCCCGCCCGGCCGCGCCGAGGGGGTGCCGCAGCATGGTCACCACCATCACCGACATGCCCGTGGCGACCAGCGCGGTCTGCACCACGCTCACCTGGGTGTGACCGGGGTCGAGCAGCACGCGCACCGTCTGGTAACCGTCGCCGGTCGCGCAGAGCACCATCGTCACCTGCACCGCCCGCCACAGCCGCAGCGAGTAGCGCTGCCCGGCCGAGAGCCCGGCCAGCCGTCGCGCGAACCAGAACATGAGCACGTCGAGCCCGGTCTGCACCAGCCAGGAGGAGGCGAGCGGGGCCGGGCCGGCCAGGAACCAGGGGACGCTCAGCAGGACGAGGGCGGCGAGACCGAGCAGCCAGGGATCACGCAGGTACGGGGACCTGCCGCTCGCCTGGGTCATCCTGCTCCGTCCTCGTGGTGGTCGTGCCCTCGTGGTGTCCGGTCTCGTGGTGGGCGGCCCTCGTGGGCGCCCCTGTTGTGGTCGGACCTGTGATCGGCGGCGGACCCGCCGATCTGAGCGATCTAGGATCGTGGCTATGAGTGACGTGGAGTTCGGCCTCGATACCTTCGGTGATGTGACTGCCGGTACGGATGGTGCACCCCTGCCGTACGGTCAGGTGATCCGGAACGTCGTGGCCCAGGCGGTGCTCGCCGACGAGGCAGGCGTCGACGCGTTCGGCCTCGGCGAGCACCACCGCGACGACTACGCCGTGTCCGCGCCCGAGGTCGTGCTCGCCGCGATCGCCGCCCGGACCCGGCGGATCAAGCTCGGGACGGCGGTGACCGTGCTCAGCTCCGACGACCCGGTCCGGGTCTACGAGCGCTTCGCCACCCTCGCCGCCCTGGCGAACGGCCGCGCCGAGATCACGCTGGGCCGCGGCTCGTTCACCGAGTCGTTCCCGCTGTTCGGCTACGACCTGGCCGACTACGAGCAACTGTTCGCCGAGAAGGCGGACCTGATGGCCGAGCTGCTCACCGAGAAGCCCGTCACCTGGCAGGGCACGGTCCGCCCGCCCCTGTCAGGGCAGGACGTCTTCCCCAAGACCGAGGCCGGCCGGATCCCGACCTGGATCGGCGTCGGCGGCAGCCCCGAATCGGTCGTCCGCGCCGCCCAGTACGGCTTCCCCCTGGTCCTCGCGATCATCGGCGGCGAACCGGCCCGCTTCGCCCCGTACGTCGACCTCTACCACCGCGCCCTCAAGGAGTTCGGCCGCGACCCGCTGCCGGTCGGCGTCCACGCGCCCGGCTTCATCGCCGCCACCGACGAGGAGGCGATCGAGACGCTCTGGCCGCACGCCCAGAAGTCGATCACCCGCATCGGCGCCGAGCGCGGCTGGCCGCCCCTGACCCGCGACCGCTTCGAGGCCGACATCGCGTCGGGCGCCTGGCACGTCGGCTCACCGGAAACGGTCGCCGCCAAGATCGCGCAGACGGTGCGGGCGCTCGGGATCCAGCGCTTCGACCTCAAGTACTCGCACGGCACCCTGCCCCACGAGCCCATCATGACCGCCATCCACCTCTACGGCACCGAAGTCATCCCCCGCGTCCGGGAACTCCTCGCCGCGAACTGACCCCGCAGGCGAAAGTGCGCGGTGTCGCTGCGGGAAGCACGCGATTCTGCAATAAAGCGCGCGGCGCATGATCAGAAGCGCGCGGTATCGCGACAGAATGCGCGCGGCGCGCAATCCGCAACGTTCGGTCTCGCCGTCGGTGGAGTGGCCGCGGAATGGCATTCGCGGCGAGGCCGGTCGGCGCTATTGTGTCGCTTGTTGCTCGCGTGTCCGAATATCGCCATGGCGCACGAGGCCCGGCTGATCGACCTGGACGGTGCGGCGGCGCTGGCCCCGATCCCTGCGCTGTTCCGGGTCGGCCAACCCCGTTGTTCCGCCGCCGGCGAGGCAGCGACGCCATCACGGCATCCCGGGAGTGGCGACGAGGCCCGGATCGGCGCCGGTCGGGGCTCGCGTCTCCGCCCTCGCGCGGGGCCCGGCCCCGCACCGGACCCAAGCGGCCGGTCCCGGCTTGCGGCTTCGCCGTCGCTGCTTCTGGCGCCCCGGCCATCGCCGGGGCTGGTTCCTGGGCCGCAGCCGTCGGCGCTGCCGGAACTGGCGTCGGCGCGGAAACCGGAGCCGGGACCGGCGGGACCCGGAGCCGGGACCGGCGGGACCCCGAGCCGGGACCGGCGGGACCCCGAGCCGGGACCGGGACCGCAGTCCGGGCTGAGGGCGGTGCGGAAGCTGGGGCCGGGGCGGGGGCTCTCGTGGACCGGAATGCGGGCTGTTCCGGCAGGGCCACCGCGATCCTGACCCCGCCGATGACGCGACAGCCCGCCACGCCCGGTGGCTAACCGCGGGCATCGCCGTGCAGTCGGCGCAGGCGCGACCGCCGCGCAGCCTTGTGCCCATGTCTGACAAGTCACAGCGACGGGCGGTGGCGATGATCCGCCGGCGGCCGCCCCACGACTGGCGGCAGCGCGCGGCTCCGAGAGAGCGCCCCTGACCCCTGCAACGGCTTGCCGCTTGCGCCCGGTGGCGGCGGACTGCGGCGACGCCGCAGACCGGCCACGCCTCGGCGGCCGGCCACAGCAGCGGCCCGCCGATCGAACTGTCCGCAACGGCGGGAGCGCCGGGCCGCGGATGCAGGCGGGTGG
>CAKUMG010000264.1 GCA_934667465.1 uncultured Actinoplanes sp.
GAACTCGGCGGCGGCGTAGGCGGTGGTGCACACGATCTGATCGAACGACTCGGCCGTGCGCCGGTTGAGGCGGTCGGCGAGCGAGTCGCGGTGCGGCATGCCCCAGACGCCGAGGACGCCGGCCAGGCTCTCGTGGGAGACCATCATCGAGCCGACGCCGCGCTCGCGGGCCCAGCGGCCGGTCCAGCGCAGGGTCGAGCGGTCGGAGACCTCGAGGCGGTCGGGGGCGAGGTCGTCCAGGATCTTGGAGAGCTCGCGGCGCCCGGCCATGACGCGATAGCCGCCCGTACGCGGCAGGTGGTAGCCGGGGAGCGTGATGACGCGACCCTGGTCGGTCATCACGTCGGAGTGCTCGCGGCCGGGGACGATGAGGATCGGCCAGTGACCCGCGCGCAGGTAGCCCTGGCCCAGGTGGCGCAGGGCCGTGCGCAGGCCGCCGGAGCGGGGGGAGACGAAGTTCGCCAGCCGGACGATGCGCAAACCGCGCGCGCCCACTGATCGACCGGTCATGCAGGGCACTCCAAGATCACTATCGAAACCCGATGGTGCGCTGGTGCCGCCCCCTCGGCAAGCTCACAGATCGTAGCGGGCGCCCGGGCGGACGACCTCCACCGGACCCGCATAGGCCGCGGTGGCCGCCTCCACTGTGGAAGCCTCCGAGGCCCAGGCGGGCACCAAGTGGGTCAAGAGTAGACGGCCGACGTCGGCCTTGGTGGCGGCCTCCCCGGCCTCGCTGCCGGTCAGGTGCAGGTCAGGGGGGTTGGGGCGGCCGTCGAGGTAACTAGCCTCACACAAGAACAGGTCGGCGCCCTGCGCGAGCCGCAGCAGGGCGTCGCACGGCGCGGTGTCCGAGGAGTAGGCGAGCACCCGTCCACCGTGCTCGACCCGGACGCCGTACGTCTCGATGGGGTGGTTGACCCGGTCTGCCGTGACCGTGAACGGGCCGATCGGGAACGTGCCGGGCTGCAGACCGTAGAACGTGTAGACGTCGTCGACCGGCTCCGCCTCCGAGCTGTACGCGGCGGAGATCCGCTCGGCCGCGCCCATCGGGGCGTAGACCGGCAGCGGTGGCAGCGGCCCGGCGGGGTCGTACCGGCGGACCACCACATAGGTGCACGCGTCGAGCATGTGGTCGCAGTGCAGATGGGTGAGCAGGATCGCGTCGACCGCGTCGATGCTCGCGTAGCGCTGGAGCGCGGTCAGCGAGCCCGAGCCGAAGTCGATCAGCAGCCGGAACCCCTCGGCCTCCACGAGGTAGGCGGAACAGGCCGACTCGGGGCCGGGAAAACTGCCGGCACAGCCGAGAACGGTCAGTCGCATGCGGGTTCCTCTGGTTCACGCTCGGTCGCCCACGTCGCCGCCGCCTGTCCCCCTGGCGGAGCGAGCGGACCCGTGGATCTCGCTGCGCAGCCTAGCCGGGGACCAGTGCGTCACGTAAACGTCTGATCGATTTGTCGCTAAATCGACAACCTATGTCACAGCAGCCGTGAGCTGGGTCATTTTCCGTCCCGTTACGCCTCGTGAGTCGCATCCGTTGCACATCGTGAGGCAGCGGACGAGACGAAGGAGGCGACACGTGACGACGACGGACACGGGCCGGACGGCGCGAACCCGGGAGGTGACGGCTCCGGAGGTCGTCCCGTTCGGCTGGGAGCCCACGCGGCCGGTCGCTCATGACGTTTCCGACGCGGAGGCAAAGTTCAGGTTCCCCGCCGCCGACGATCCCACACCCGGCACCCGGCGCCTGCTCGCGATGTCGATCTACGCGTCGCTGCTGGGCCTCGGCGGCTTCGGCATCGGCGTTCGCGGGCTGGTCTCGCAGATCGGCGGCGGGGTGCCCGGCTGGTACACGTGGGTGCTGGGCTTCCTGGGCATGGTGAGCGTGGCCCTGGCGGTGGGCGCCTTCCTCTCGATCCACCGCCGCGTGCTGCCGTGGATCCTCATGCTGGGCGCCGCGGTCCCGCTCGCCGCCGACATCATGCTCGCCGTCGCCTATTGACCCCGCCAGGCCGCCCCCACCGTTTCATTGCGCACAACTAGATTGCCCACAATTTAGTTGCCCGCAATTTAATTGTGCGCAACGGAACGTGGCGGAGTGCAGCGGGTACGGTGTGCCACCGTCGGCGCGGAATCGGCACGGCAGCGAGCGCGGCGACCGATCAGATCACCGCGCTCACCGCCGCATGCGGGTCAGGCCCAGAGCTGCCCGTCGAGCGCGTCCTCGGCGTCGGCCAGCGTGCCGCCGTACGCGCCGGTGGAGAGGTATTTCCACCCGCCGTCGCAGACCACGAACGCCACGTCGGCCGGCTTGCCCTGCTTGACGGCCTCGTGGGCGACGGCGAGCGCGGCGTGCAGGATCGCGCCCGTCGAGAAGCCCGCGAAGATCCCCTCGACCTCCACGAGCTGGCGCGTGCGCAGCACCGCGTCGCGTGTGCCCACCGAGAAGCGGCGGGTCAGCACCGTGGCGTCGTACAGCTCGGGGACGTAGCCCTCGTCGATGTTGCGCAGCCCGTAGACGAGCTCGCCGTAGCGCGGCTCGGCGGCGACGATCTGGATGTCGTCGACCTTCTCGCGCAGGTAGCGGCCGGTACCCATGAGCGTGCCCGTGGTGCCGAGGCCCGCCACGAAGTGCGTGATCGTGGGCAGGTCGCGCAGCAGCTCGGGCCCGGTGGTCTCGTAGTGCGCGCGGGCGTTGGCCGCGTTGCCGTACTGGAAGAGCATGACCCAGTCCGGGTGCTCCGCCGCGATCTGCTTGGCGGTGGCGACGGCCTGGTTGGAGCCGCCCGCGGCCGGCGAAAAGATGATTTCCGCGCCGTACATGCGGAGGATTTGGACGCGCTCAGCCGACACGTTCTCCGGCATCACGCAGACCAGGCGGTAGCCGCGCAGCTTCGCGACCATGGCCAGCGAGATGCCGGTGTTGCCGCTGGTCGGCTCGAGGATCGTGTCCCCGGGGCGCAGCCTGCCGGACTCCTCGGCGTCGCGGACCATGGCCATGGCGGCCCGGTCCTTGATGCTGCCGGTCGGGTTGCGGTCCTCGAGCTTGGCCCAGAGCCGCACCGGCGGTGCCCCGTCGGGCACCGTCGGCGACAGGCGGGGCAGGCCGACGAGCGGCGTGCCCCCGCAGGCGTCCAGAAGGCTCTCGAAGCGAGCCACGGCGCCTACTTCCCGAGCAGCGCCGCCGCGGCGGCGAAACCGAGCGCGCCGCCGGCGACGGCGGGCAGGATCGTCACCGAGTCGCCGTCGCCGACCTTGGCGTCGAGCGCGCCGAGGAAGCGGACGTCCTCGTCGTTGACGTAGATGTTGACGAACCGGTGCAGGCCGCCCTCGGGCGTGATCAGCCGGCCCTTGAGGCCGCTGTGCTTGGCGTCGAGGTCGTCGATGAGGCCGGACAGGGTGTCACCGGAGCCCTCGACGACCTTCGCGCCGCCGGTGTAGCTGCGCAGGATGGTCGGAACGCGAACTTCGATAGCCATGGTGGTGATGCTCCTCGTGAAAGAGAGTGTCGGATGCGGGGCCGCCCGGCGGCGCAACGGTGCGCCGGGGTCGTGAACCTCGCCGTTCAGGGCCGATCCTTCGAGCGTGCGGTCAGCGACACTCGTAATAGACCGAGGCAGGGCTCTGCCCGAACATGTACGACTGGACGGCGAACCCGTCCGCTCTCATCCTCACGCGTCCACCGTCGCATCCACGATGTTGACCTCTTCTTCGGTCACCACACCGTCCACGATACGGAACGAGCGGATCTCCTCGGCATCGGGATCGCGGGTCGAGACGAGAAGGTAGTGCGCGCCCGGCTCCCCCGCGAACGAGATGTCCGTGCGCGACGGGTAGGCCTCGGTGGCCGTGTGCGAGTGGTAGATGACGACGGGTTCCTCGTCGTTGTCGTCCATCTCGCGCCAGACCCGCAGCTGCTCCATCGAGTCGAACTCGTAGAACGTCATCGACCGGGCCGCGTTGTCCATGACGATGTGCCGGGTCGGCAGGTCGCTGCCGATCGGGCCCGCGACGACGCCGCAGGCCTCGTCGGGGTGGTCCCGGCGGGCGTGGGCGACGATCGCCGAGACGATCGCACTGTCAATGGTCAGCACGCCCCTCACATTACCGCGAGGCGCGCGCCGGGCGGGGGTGGCAGTGCTCACGGCTCGTGGCACGCGCGGGACCGGATAGGTGCCGGATCGAGGGGTAGGACTGGAGGCATGAAGACGCGGACCATCGGAGAGACCACTGTCAGCGCCGTCGGCCTCGGCGGCATGCCCATGTCCATCGAGGGGCGCCCGGAGACCGAGCGCTCCGTCCGGACGATCCACGCCGCGCTCGACGCCGGCGTGACGCTGATCGACACTGCGGACGCCTATCACCTGCACGCCGACGAGGTCGGCCACAACGAGAGCCTCATCGCGCAGGCCGTGGCGAGCTACGGCGGCGACACGTCCGACGTGCTCGTCGCCACCAAGGGCGGCCACCTGCGCCCCGGCGACGGCTCGTGGACGCTCGACGGGTCGCCCGAGCACCTGCGGGAGGCCGTCGAGGGCTCGCTCAAGCGGCTCGGGGTCGAGGCGATCGGGCTCTACCAGTTCCACCGCCCGGACCCGAAGGTGCCCTACGCCGACTCGATCGGCGCGCTCAAGGAGCTGCTCGACGCGGGCAAGATCCGGATGGCCGGCATCTCGAACGCGGACGTGCAGCAGATCCGTCAGGCCCAGGAGATCCTCGGTGGGCGGCTGGTCTCGGTGCAGAACCAGTTCTCGCCCGCGTTCCGCTCGTCCGAGGCGGAGCTGCGGCTCTGCGACGAGCTGGGCATCGCGTTCCTGCCGTGGTCGCCGCTCGGCGGCATCAGCAGGGCCG
Organism: uncultured Actinoplanes sp.; assembly: GCA_934667465.1. Taxonomy (GTDB): domain Bacteria; phylum Actinomycetota; class Actinomycetes; order Mycobacteriales; family Micromonosporaceae; genus Actinoplanes. The sequence continues at coordinate 4,849 of CAKUMG010000264.1, forward strand.
CGGAGCTGGGCGACAAGTTCGCCGAGTTCGCGCGGATCGCCCGGATCCACGGGGTGAGCCCGCAGCGGCTCACGCTCGCCTGGATGCTCGCGAAGAGCCCGGTGGTCATCCCGATCCCGGGGGCCAGCCGGCCCGAGTCGATCATCGACTCGGCGCAGGCGCCCGAGCTCACGCTCTCCGACGAGGAGGTCGCCGCGCTCGACGCGGCCGCCTGACGCTCCGCAGGTGCCCGGCCGCCTCCGCGGCGGCCGGGCGCGGGGCTCAGCGGGGTTCGATCTCCGGCAACGCGTTCAGCAGGGATTCCTGCAGGTAACCGAGGTAGGCGTAGACCGAGAGCTGGAAGACGCGGCTCGACGCCGGGTCCTCGGCCACCGCGGAGTCGAGCTCCTCACCGAGGTCGGTGTGCGCCTCGATGTCCAGGCGCGTGCCCATGGCCAGCCGGGCGTCGTTGATCGCCCGCAGCCAGGCCTCGGCCTCCTCGCCGTCCAGCCGCACCTCGCCGGGCCCGTCGTCGGGCAGCGCCGCGAGGATCGCGCCCGCCTGGTCGAGCTTGCCGGTCTTGAGGTCACCCTCGGTGTAGAGCCGGAACTCGGCGGAGCCGTCCGGGTCGTCCGGGTAGATGTCCGGGAAGAGCCGGTCCACCACGGGGTCGGTGTGGTCGAAGCCGTCCATCAGCAGGCCGACGACCTCGCCGGCCACCTTCCGCAACACCCGTACCTCGTCCACGGCGAAGGTGGCCACACATTGGTTGCCATTGCGCCGGAACATCAGCCGATCACCCGCCCACCATCGATCCGCCTCCGAACACTCACGAACGGTCCACCGTTGCCCACAGACCGTAGCCGTGAAGCTGCGAGGCGTCCATTTCCATGCGTTCCCGGGCGCCCGTCGACACGACGGCGCGGCCCTTGTTGTGCACGTCCAGCATCAACTCCTCGGCCTTGTCCTTGCTGTAGCCGAAAAGCTTCTGGAAGACCCACGTCACGTAGGACATGAGATTGACGGGATCGTCCCAGACGATCGTCACCCACGGCCGGTCATCAGCCGGCACCTCCTCGATCTGTGGCGTCTCGACAGGAGCGACTTGAGGCAACGCCATGCCCCAATCGTGCCACGGCTCCCGGGGAGAAGACCCGACCGCCGAGCGATGACGTGGCCGTGGAAATGGTGTATGCCGCGCGCAAGCGGGTTGTGCGACCACACCGGCCGGATGGTCGCTGTACGTCCCGTACCCCGCGCCGGCCTCGCGTCGAACGCCGGGACACGTGCCGAGCCCGTACAAAATAATGGTCTTGACCTGCGCCTGATTACTCACCGTTTCGACCCGTGTTACTCATTGCCAGCGGAGGCGGAACGCGGGCACCGAACCAGACGGGTCTCGATATGCTGGCGCGGTGAAGCATTGGGACTTCGTCGGCCGCGCCGGCGAGTTGTCCCGCCTGCGTGCGGTCGCGACGAGCCCGCACGAGCGCGGCCTGATCCTGAGCGGCGCCGCCGGCATCGGCAAGAGCCGCCTGCTGCACGAGGCCGTCGCCGAGCTGCCCGGGACCCGCTTCGCGGTGCACCGCGCCTCCGCGACCATCGCCGGCTCGGGGCTGCCGTTCGGCGGGCTCGCCCAGATCCTGCCCGCCGACCCGCCCGCCGGGCTCTCCCCCGCCGGTCTGCTCCGCTGGGCCGTGGACGGGCTGACCGCCGACGCGCACGGGCGTCCCCTCGTGCTCGCCGTCGACGACGCCCACCTGCTCGACCCTCCCTCGGCCGCGCTCGCCCACCTGCTGGTCCGCGAGGGCGCGACGCTGCTCGCCACGCTGCGCACCTCCGAGCCCGTGCCCGCCCCGATCAGCGCACTGTGGACGGAGGGCCTGGTCGCCCACGCGGTGCTGGAACCGCTCACCCCGCAGGAGTCGCACGCGCTGCTCGCCACGCTGGTGGGCGGCCCGGTCGAGGCCGGGTCCGCGCAGCGCCTCGGCCGGCTGGGCGGCGGCAACCCGCTGCTGCTGCGCGAGCTGGTGACGGCGGCCGCCGCGGGCGGCGAGCTGGTCGAGGCGTACGGGTTCCGGCGCTGGACCGGGCGCCTCACGCTCGCGCCGAGCCTCGCCGAGCTGGTCGACGCCCGGGTCGGCGGGCTGTCCCCCGGCATCCGCGACGTGCTGGAGCTGGTCGCGTTCGGCGAGCCGCTCGGGCTGGGCCTGCTGCTGCGCGCCGCCGACCCGGCCGCCGTCGAGGCCGCCGAGGAGCGCGGCCTGATCCGGGTGATCACCGACGAGCGCCGCCGCCTCGTCCAGCCGGCCCATCCGCTCTACGGCGAGGTGGTCCGGCGGCGCTGCCCGGTCACCCGCGCCCGCCGCCTGCTCGCGCAGCTCGCCGACCTGGTCGAGGAGGCGGGCTCGCGGCGCCGCAACGACCTGCTGCGGGTCGCGGTCTGGCGGCTCGACTCCGGTACGGCGCAGAGCGGCGCGCAGCTGCTCGACGCGGCGGCGCAGGCGTTCGCGGGCTTCGACATCGTCCTCGCC
>CAKUMG010000265.1 GCA_934667465.1 uncultured Actinoplanes sp.
GTGCAGGCCCTGCTCGCGCTGACCGAGCTGACCGCGGCCCGGTTCCCGGCGCGGACCGGCCCGGACGGCGCGGCCGTGCTGCTGGAGGACCAGGACCGCCGGCTGTGGGACCGGCGGGCCGTGCGGCGCGGGCTGGCCGCGCTGGGTCAGGCGCGTGCGGCGGGCCGGGGCCTGGGCCCGTACGGCTTGCAGGCCTCGATCGCCGCCTGTCATGCGACCGCACCCTCGGTCGCGGCGACGGACTGGGACCGGATCGTGCTGCTCTACGAGGCGCTGGGCCGGGTGGCGCCGTCCCCGGTCGTCGAGCTCAACCGTGCCGTGGCCGTCGCGATGGCGCAGGGCCCGGCGGAAGCACTGTGCCTGGTCGACGAGCTGGTCGTGTCGGGCCGGCTGGCGGGGTCGGCACTGCTTCCCGGGGTACGCGGTGAGCTGCTCGCCCGGCTCGGACGGCGCACCGAGGCCCGCGCCGAGCTGGAACTGGCCGCCCGCCTCACCCGCAACGAGCGCGAGCGCGACGTCCTGGTCGCCAAGGCCGCGGCCCTCGACTGAGCTGGGCCGCGGCCCGGGCCGAGGAACCCTTGACCTGAGGAGCCCGGCTGCCCGCAAAGGGGCAGCCGGGCGAGTCGATCAGAGCGCGAGCCGCTGACCCGGGAAGATCAGGTTCGGGTTGCTGAGCACGCCGGAGTTGAGCGTGTACAGCGCCCGCCAGCCGCCCTGCACGTTCTTGACGGCGGCGATCTTCGCCAGGGTGTCGCCGGAACGGACGACGTACGTGCGGCCGGTGGCCTTGGCGTTCGTCGTGCCCCGGTACGTGCTGCCCTGCGACTTCGCACTGCTGCTGTACTTCTTCGTCGTACCCGAGTACTTCTTCGACGAGCTCGAGTACTTCTTCGACGAGGAGGACGAGCCCTGCGTGTTCGTCCCCTTGTAGGACTTCGACGAGCCGCCCTTCTTGCCGCAGGTCGGCCACGCGCCGATGCCCTGGCCCTTGAGGACCTTCTCGGCGATGCGGATCTGCTGCGAGCGGCTGGCCTTGTTGGCGCTGCTCGCGTACTTCCCGCCACCGTACGCCTTCCACGTGCTGCCGCTGAACTGCAGGCCGCCGTAGTAGCCGTTGCCGGTGTTGATGCCCCAGTTGCCGCCGGACTCGCACTGGGCGACGGCGTCCCAGTTGACGCCGTCCTTCGCCTGGGCGGCCCCGCCGGAGCCGAGCAGGACGACGCCGCCGGTGGCGCCCGCGACCAGCATCAGGCCGAGCGAGCGCAGAGTCTTGGTGCGTGCGTGCTGTGCCATGAGAAACACCCTCCACGCCTGCGAGGTCAGCTGTCGGGTTCGGGCCGAGGAGCCCGGCCGCGCGGTGGCGGCTTCACCCCGAGGCGCGCTGCCGTGTGTGCGGCGCGCCGAGGAACGTGGGTCCCCCGCTCCATGCCTTTGGGTTGATGTCCCGATCCGGTCGGCGGCAGGACTCGGCGTTACCGACCGTGGGGCCCGCGTCAGCGGACCGGCCGACGGTAACCATGCCGGAAGGGCCGCCCGCAAACTTCTGCACCCGATGGTGAGCTTGTTTACACCTTCGTGGCCGTCTGAAATTCGGTCGGAATGCGGGCGTACCGCCGCCCGGGAACGATGTTGCGCCCCGCATTGAGCTGTGCGTTAGCGGCGCTAGCACGCCCGGCCGAGAGGGCGGCAGCGTCGCGGAGCGTTGTCGGCGGGTGCCTCACCACACCGCCGACAACGCCGCGCCACGCTGCCGCCCGGGCCATGAAAAGGGGACGAAGCGGCGTGAAAGATCAGCGCGAGCGCAGCGCCGGGAGCGTGGGAAGCAGCGCCACCCGCAGCCCGAGCCGCAGCGCCGCGAGCGTCAGCGCGGTCGAGTCGGCGGTCGTGTCGAGATCGTCGGCGTGCGCCGGCTCGCGCAGCCCGAACGCGTACCACCCGCCGTCGGTCGTGGCGCCGATCACCACGTCGAAGTTGCGCAGCAGGTCGTACGCGTCGCGCAGCAGCTGAGGGGTCAGCTCCGGGGCGTCCATCGTGATCATCAGATGGTCCTGGCGGCGCCCCTCGCGGCGGGCGAGGGTAGCCGGGGCGGCGCAGCGGAAGTACCGGGTCATGCCGACAAGTGGCCCGGACAGCCCGGAAGGTTGCCCGAAAGTCAGAGCGGAAGCCATTCTGTGACGACCGTCACATTCTTGAGGACCTCCGGCACCGGCACGACGCCCAGCCCGGGACCGGTCGGCACGGTCAGATGCCCGTCCTCCAGCACGAAGGGCTCGGTGAGGTCGGTCGCGAAGTACCGGTCCGAGGCGGACGTGTCGCCCGGCAGCGTGAAGCCCGGCAGGGCGGCCAGCGCGACGTTCGCGGCGCGCCCGAGACCGGTCTCGAGCATGCCGCCGCACCACACCGGGATGCCGTGCGCCGCGCACAGGTCGTGGATGCGCCGCGCCTCGAGATAGCCGCCGACCCGGCCGGGCTTGATGTTGACCACCGAGCACGCGCCGAGGGTGATCGCCGCGGCGGCCGTCCGGGCCGAGGTGATCGACTCGTCCAGGCAGACCGGCGTGGTGATCCGGCGGGCCAGCTCGGCATGGCCGAGCACGTCCTCCTCGTCGAAGGGCTGTTCGATCAGGAGCAGGTCGTACGGGTCCAGGCGCGCGAGATGCCGCGCGTCGGCGAGCGTGTACGCCGTGTTCGCGTCCACCTGCAGCAGCACCCCGTCGCCGAAGCGATCCCGGACCGCGCGCACGGGCTCGACGTCCCACCCGGGCTCGATCTTCAGCTTGATCCGCAGGTAGCCGGCCTCCAGGTAGCCGCCCACCGCGTCGAGCAGCTCCGGGATCGACTCCATGATGCCCACCGACACCCCGCACGGCACCCGGTCGTGCACGGCGCCGAACTCCCGCGCGAACGACCGGCCCGCCGCGCGCAGCTCCGCGTCGAGCACCGCGGTCTCCAGGGCCGCCTTCGCCATCCGGTGCCCCTTGATCGGCGCGAGGGCCGGCCCGACGGCGGTGGCGGTCAGCTCCGGGACCGCCTTGAGCGCGGGCACCAGGGAGCGGCGGAGCACGTCCGCGGCGGCGTCGGTGTACTCGGAGGAGTACAGCGGCTCGGCCATCGCCACGCACTCGCCCCAGCCCTCGGCGTCCCCGGTCACGACCCGGACGAGCAGCACGTCCCGGGTGGTCTCGGTGCCGAAGGACGTCCGGAACGGGGCCACGAGCGGCATCGCCACCCGGCGCAGTTCGACACCCTCGAGCTTCATGCGTCCGCCTCTCTCCCGCGCGCCCGGCGGCGTGCTCGAGATCATCCTGACGTACGGGGGCCGCGCGCGCTCGTGAGCACGTACCAGCCGGCCCTGTCGAACCCCACGAACCGCGCGCCCCCCGCGATGAGCGTGGTCAGCGCCTCCCGCACCGACGCGCGCCACGCCGCGGCCGCCGCCGGGTCCGTAATCCGCAGCGACTCGACGTCGCGCGGGACCGCGACCAGCAGCTTCTCCCCGGCCGGGGCACCGGACGCGCCGGGGCCGGGCGTGCCGCCGGGACCCAGGACGACCGTGCCGCCCTCGGCGGAGCAGGTCAGCGGCGCCGCGCCGGCCACCTCCCAGCGCACCAGCAGCCGGTCGGACGGGTCCGCGCCGTTGATGACGTCGTCCATCGTTCCGTAGAAGTCGGGCAGGTACTCGACGGGCTCCGCGCCGAGCTTCGCCAGGTTGAAATACGCGTTGCGGGCCACCAGCGGATCGAACGTCCAGGTGATGGCGGCGGCGCCCCGCGACTGGGCCCACCGGCGCTGATGCTGCTTGAGCGCGTAGCCGACCCCCCGGCCGGCCTGCCCGGGCGCGACCCCGGCGACGTGGCTGTGCAGCTCGCGCGCGTCGGGCGGCCCGAAGAACGCGACGCAGCCGCCCACGATCTCCCCGCCCGCGTACGCCGCCGCGACGTAGTTGCCGGCCTTCGCCAGCGCGCGCAGCAGCTCGGTGCCGAGCAGCGGCCGTCCCGGGTTCCAGATGCCGCCCAGCATCAGGTCGAGCGCGACCAGGTCGTCCAGGGCCGCGACGGTGCGCACCTCGACGCCGGTCATCGCAGCAGGTCCTCGATCAGGCCCGCGACCAGCGCGGCGCGCCCCGGCAGCGCGGCGGCCAGCACGTGCTCGTCGTCGGCGTGCGCGCCGCCGCCGACCGCGCCGAGCCCGTCCAGGGTGGGCACGCCGATGCCCGCGGTGAAGTTGCCGTCGGAGCCGCCGCCGACGGCCGCGCCGGTGACCTCGGGCAGCCCGAGCCGCGCCGCCACCTGCTGCGCGCGGGCGAACAGGGCCGCGGTGGCCGCGGGAGGCATCGGCGGCCGGTTGGGCCCGCCGAGGATCTCCAGCCGCGAGCCGGGCAGGACCGGGAGGAGCCCCTGGATCGCGGCGTCGACGCGCTTCTGCTCCGCGGCGTCCCGGACCCGGACGTCGACAGCGACCTCCCCGCCGGCGGGCACGGTGTTGGCCGAGGTGCCCGAGGTCGTGAGCGTCGGGGTGACGGTGGTGCCCGCCGCCGGGTCGGCGAGCGCGGTCAGGGCCACGATCTGATGGGCGAGCTCCACGGTGGCGTTCACCCCCTTCTCCGGCTCGAGCCCGGCGTGCGCGGCGCGCCCGTGTGCCCGTACGCGATAAAGACTGATGCCCTTGCGGCTGGTCTTGAGCGCTCCCCCGTCCGCGGCGGCCTCCAGGACCAGCGCCGCGACGCAGCCGGCCGCCTCCGCCTCGATCAGCGCGCGCGACGACGGCGAGCCGAGCTCCTCGTCCGAGGTGATCAGCAGCGTCACGCCGTCGGTGGAGGGCAGCGCGGCCAGGGCGTGCATCGCGAGGACCAGCCCCGCCTTCATGTCGACGCAGCCGGGCCCGCGGACCACCCCGTCGGCCACCTCCCACGGGCGGCGGGCCAGCGACCCGATCGGCCACACGGTGTCGTGGTGCCCGAGCACGAGGACCTTGCGCGGGCCCGCGCCCAGCCGCCAGCGCAGGTGCACCCGGCCGTCGCTGACGACCCGTTCCGGCCCGGCTCCGAGGCGCTCGGCGCCCAGCCGGGCGACCACTTCGGTGCTGCGGGCGAGCGCGCCGGCGTCCGACGACGGTGACTCGCAGGTCACCAGCCGTTCGAGGTCGCCGAGCATCGCCGGGAGTCGCTGATCGGGGCGCGCCGGGGTCATGCCGTTCACTTTACGCAGCGCCCCGGCGGGTAAGGTGCCGCCCGTGACCCGGCCATTGCTTCCCGCCGATCCCCGCCGGCTGGGCGGATACGAGCTGCTGTCCCGCCTCGGCGCCGGCGGCATGGGCGCCGTCTATCTGGGCCGCGACGCGAACGGGCGGCTCGCCGCCGTCAAGGTGATCCGCGCCGAGTACGCGGACGACGAGGAGTTCCGCGGCCGCTTCCGCAGCGAGGTCAACCGGGCCCGGCAGGTGCCGCCGTTCTGCACCGCCGAGGTCCTCGGCGCCGACCCCGACCACGAGACCCCGTACCTGGTGGTCGAGTACGTCGACGGCCCCGACCTGGCCGACGTCGTCGCCGAGCAGGGCCCGCTGACCGGCGGCAGCCTGTCCAGTGTGGCCGTCGGCGTCGCCACCGCCATCGCCGCGATCCACGGCGCCGGGGTCATCCACCGCGACCTCAAGCCCCGCAACGTGCTGCTCGCCCGGAGCGGGCCCAAGGTCATCGACTTCGGCATCGCGCGCGCCGTCGAGATGACCAGCGCGCACACCAGGACGGATCAGATGGTGGGCACGGTCGCCTACATGGCGCCGGAACGCTTCGACTCCGACACCAGCGCGACCGGGCCCGCCGCCGACGTGTTCGCGTGGGGTGCCGTCGTCACCTACGCGGGCACCGGCCGCACGCCGTTCGCCGGGGAGACGCCCGCCGTCACGGCCGCCAAGATCCTGACCCAGCCGCCGGACCTGACCGGCCTGCCCGACCCGCTGCGCGAGCTGGTCGCGCGCACCCTCGCCAAGGATCCCCGCGAGCGCCCGACCGCGCACGAACTGCTGCAGATGCTGCTCTCCTCGGGCCCGGTCGAGGAGGAGACCCTGGTCCACAGCCCCGAGTTGCGACAAGCGGCAGAAGCGGCCGTACGGGGCTCCGCACCGCCCCGCCGCCGCCGGCGCGCCCCGCTGGTCGCCGCCGCCGTGGTGTTCACCGCCGCCGCGGTCGCGGGCGGAGCCGCGTACGGGATGAGCAGTTCCGGCGACGGCAACGAGCCCGACGCCGCCCTCTCGGTCGCCGCGCCCGCGCCCCGGCAGATCCGCGGGCTGTCCGTGGTGGACCGGCTCGACCGGCCCGGCCAGTGGCGCGAGGTGCGCGACGAGGAGGGCACCTGCCTGTTCGAGGACGGCGGGCTCGAGCTGCACAGCGATACGTTCGGCACCCGCGACTGCCCGGGGCCGCAGGAGAACTTCGCGGGCGACGCGAGCATCGCCGCCGACGTCACGCTGCTCGACCCCGGCAGCTGCGCGCTGCTGCGGTTCCGCTGGACGGGCCAGACCGGCTACCTGCTGACCGTGTGCGACAAGATGGTCCAGCTCGACCTGCTCGACGAGGGCGACGCGACCGCGCTGACGTCGGTGGCCACCGAGGACTTCATGCGCGGGAACACCCAGCGGCTGCGGGTCGAGCTGCGCGGGCAGACGGCGACCGTGGCCGCCGGGGACAAGGCGTTGTTCCAGGCCCCGATCACCGATCCGGCGCTGGTCACGGGGCAGGTCATCCTGGGCGTGGCCGCCGAGGAGGACCTCGAGCCGAGCAGGGTCCGGTTCGCGAACGCGGAGATCCGGTCCGTATGAGCTCCGGTCACCGTCCGTAGCGCCACATCGGACGGTACCGGCACGAAGTCGGCCGAGGTCCGCGCACCCGGACTCGGCTGATCTTTTCGGGCGCCTCTCACGTATCGTCACATGCCGGTGAGGACGGTCCGTGACTTTCTCGGGGGTCGCGGAGCCTTGCCATCGGGCTGGCTCGGCGAGGCGAGGGCGCATGACGGACAAGCAGGAACGTGACGGGAAGCCGGAGCCGGTGCTGGTGCGGCCGTACATCGCTCCTTCCCGGGGGCCGTCCGACGCCGGCGCTTCTTCGCCGCCGCCCGCGTCTTCTTCTTCGCCCGCGTCTTCGTCGACCGCGTCGTCGACCGCGCCCGCGCCCTCGCCTGATCCTGTTGTCTCCGCGCCTTTCTGGTCCTCGGCGCGGGCGGGCTCGGGCGCCGGTGACTCCGGTTCTCGGGACACGCCCGCAAGCGGTGCGGTGGGCGGTGCTGGGGCCGGCGGCACGGGCGGCGCCGGCGCGAGCGATGCTGCCGCGGGCGGCACGGGCCGCGCCGGGA
>CAKUMG010000266.1 GCA_934667465.1 uncultured Actinoplanes sp.
TCTGTGCCTGCATCGACCTTGATCGGGGCGGTTGAGGCGGCCATGGTTCCTCCTGCCACAAGATACCGAAGTACCGTAGTGCCGAAGTTACCAACGATGCGAGTTCCGGCCAAGTGGGTTCAGCTTGCCGGCACGGTGCGGAAGGCGCGGCGGTAGGTGCTTGGGGCGACGCCGAGGGTGGAGTGGAAGTGCTGGCGGAGGGCGGCGGCGCTGCCCAGCCCGGCGCGGCGGGCGACGAGGTCGACGGCGAGGTCGGTGGATTCGAGGAGTTCGCGGGCGTGGTCGACGCGCTGCTGGAGGAGCCATTTGAGCGGGCTCTGGCCGGTTTCCTCGCGGAAGCGGCGGGTGAAGGTGCGGACGCTCATGCGGGCGTGGGCGGCCATCTCCTCGAGCGTGACCGGGTCGGCGAGGCGGTTGCGGGCCCAGGCGCGGGTGGTGTCGGTGCTGGTGTCATTGGTGAGAGGGACCGGGCGTTCGATGTACTGCGCCTGGCCGCCCTCCCGCCAGGACGGGACCACGCAGCGGCGGGCCGCCCGGTTCGCCACCTCGCTGCCGTGGTCGGTGCGGATGATGTGCAGGCACAGGTCGATCCCGGCGGCCACACCGGCCGAGGTGAGCACGGCGCCGTCGTCGACGAAGAGCACGTCCGGGTCCCAGGCCACGCGCGGGTAGAGGCGGCGCAGCCGGGGGGCGTAGTACCAGTGGCTGGCCGCCGGGCGGTTGTCGAGCAGGCCCGCGGCGGCGAGGACCGAGGCGCCGGTGCAGGTGGAGATGATGCGGGCGCCGCGGGCGTGGGCGGCGTGCAGGGCCTCGGCGGCGGCCGGGTCGAGGGTGCCGTCGGTCAGGGCCGGGTGGTCGTTGACGCCGGGGACGAGGACGGTGTCGGCGGTGGCCAGGGCGGTGAGGTCGTGGTCGGGGGCGATGGCGAAGCCGCCGCGGGACGGCCGGACGGGGCGCCCGCCGACGCCGCAGGTCGTGACCGTGTAGAGCGGGTCGCCGTCGTCGGTCCGGGCGCTGCCGAAGACCTGCGGCGGGGTGGTCAGGTCGAAGCCGACCACGCCGGGCAGGGCCAGGAGGGTCACCGCGTGCGTCATGGCCCGATTCTTGCGCATCATGGCCGCCCGGCCACTCGTCCGTTTTTCGACGGGACAGCAGAATCAGACCCGTGACTACACGCCGCCTGCATCCCGCCTGGCTCGTCGCCGGGGTCGCCTTCGTCGCGCTGATCGGCGCGGCCGGGTTCCGCGCCACCCCGTCGGTGCTGCTGCAGCCGCTGCACGACGAGTTCGGGTGGTCGCTCGGCACGATCTCGGCCGCGGTTTCGATCAACCTCCTGCTGTACGGGCTGACGGCCCCGTTCGCCGCGGCCCTCATGGAGAAACTGGGCATGCGGCGGGTGGTGGCCGGGGCGCTGCTGCTCGTCTCCGCGGGCAGCGGGCTGACCCTGTTCATGTCGCACAGCTGGCAGCTGCTGCTGTGCTGGGGTGTCCTGGTCGGGCTCGGCACCGGGTCGATGGCGCTCGGGTTCGTGGCGATCGTGGCGAACCGGTGGTTCGTGCGGCGCCGGGGGCTCGTCACCGGGGTGCTCACCGCGGGCGGGGCGACCGGGCAGCTGATCTTCCTGCCGCTGCTGGCCCGGCTGTCGGGCGACCACGGGTGGCGGGTGGCGGCGCTGGTGGTGGCCGGGGCGGCGCTGGCCGTCGTGCCTCTCGTGCTGTGGCGGCTGCGGGACCGGCCGGCCGAGCTGGGGGTGACCGCCTACGGTGGCGAATCAGTCATCGAGAAGCCAGCGGGCAACGCGGCCCGGAACGCGGTCACGGCGCTCGGGCAGGCGGCGCGGACCCGGGCGTTCTGGCTGCTCGCGGGCGGCTTCGCGATCTGCGGCGCGACCACGAACGGGCTCGTCGGCACGCACTTCATCCCGGCCGCGCACGACCACGGGATGGCGCCGACCACTGCCGCGTCGCTGCTGGCGCTGATCGGGCTCTTCGACATCGCGGGCACGATCGCGTCGGGCTGGCTCACCGACCGGGTGGACAGCCGGCTGCTGCTTGGCGGCTACTACGCGCTGCGCGGGCTGTCGCTGCTGGTGCTGCCGTCCCTGTTCGCCGCGACGGCCCACCCGAGCATGCTGATCTTCATCCTGTTCTACGGGCTCGATTGGGTGGCGACGGTGCCGCCGACGGTCGCGCTGTGCCGGGAGTACTTCGGCTCGCGCGGCGCCGTGGTCTTCGGCTGGGTGTTCGCCTCGCACCAGCTCGGCGCCGCGGCGGCCGCTTCGGCTGCCGGACTGGTGCGCGACCGGCTGGGCGACTACGACTGGGCCTGGTACGGCGCCGGCGCCCTGGCCCTGCTCGCCTCGCTGCTGTCCCTGATGCTCCTGGCCGGGCGCCGACTTCGGGCCGCCGCTCCGGGCCTCGGGCTGGCGTTCGTCACGCGGGGTTGAACCACTCACGCACGTCGCCGCGTGTCCCGAGCCGTTCAGGCGCCGCCAGGCGCCTGGCTCGGGGCGCGCGGCCCTCGGCGTGAGCGACGGTCTGCACCCACCACCCAGCTACGACATCGCCTTAATCCTCGACCCCTACGACCTCGAGCAATCCGCTCAGGACCAGAATCTGGTGCACCCCACGCGACGGCCGTCTCAGCGCAAAATCGACACCTTCGTCCCGCGCGCGCTGGAAGCCGAAAATGATCGCCCCGAGCCCCGTGCTGTCGATGAAGGACAGCTCCGCGAGATCGACCACGACGGACCGCGGCCGCGGCTCGAGCGCCTCGACCAGGGCGACCCGCACCTGGTCCACGTTGAGCACGTCCACCTCGCCGCGCAGGGTCACGGTGACCTCGTCGGTGTCACGATCGATGCTCGTCACGGGTTCTTCGGTCACCGGGCGCCTTCCCTAAGCTTTCACTGTGGCGATGGTTCCACGTACGGTAATCGGCAGCACGACACTAGAGGGGCCGAGCCAGCAGCAGGGAGGGGCGGCGTGCCGATCCGGGGTGGCCTGCCGCCGCGCAATCCGCGCTTCGTCGGCCGGGAGGAACAGCTGGCCGAGGTGCGCGGGCTGCTCGGCAACGGTCCGGTAGTCCTGCTGCCGTCCGCCGACCATCAGCTCGGTGGGACGGGACGTACCCAGCTGGCCGTGGAATACGCCTACCGCTACGCGGACACCTACGATCTCGTCTGGTGGATCCCCGCCGAGCAGACCACCGGCATGCGCGCCGCACTGGTCGGGCTGGCGAGCGAGCTCAAGCTCCCGGAGGCGCGCGACATCAACCGCACGCTGGGCGCGGTGCGGGACGCGCTGAGCCGCGGCGAGCCCTACCGGAACTGGCTGGTCGTGTTCGAGAACGCGAACCGGCCCGAGGACATCAAGCCCTACCTGCCCAGCGGCGCCGGGCACGTCCTGGTCACCTCGCGCAATCCGCGGTGGACCTCCGAGGTCGCGCAGGCGGTGCCGGTCGCCGTCTTCGACCGTACGGACAGCGTGGACTTCCTCCGCCGCCGCGCGCCCGAGCTGCCGGCAGCCGACGCGGAGCGGATCGCTTCCCGGCTCGACGACGTGCCGATGGCGCTCGAACAGGCGGCGGCGGTCCGGGCGGCGACCGGCTGGAGCGTGACCGACTATCTGCGCCGCTACGACGAGCGGGCCGCCGAGCTGGCGTTCCCCACCCCGGTCCGGGTCGCGTGGGGGCTCGCGGCCGACGCGCTGACCGAGGCGTCCCCGGCGGCGATGGAGCTGCTGCGGCTCAGCGCGTTCCTGGCCAGCGCGCCCGTCTCGTGGGAGCTGCTCTGGGCCGCCCGCGGCCTGGCCTCGGCCGAGCTGGCGCCGACCCTGCGCATCGAGCGCCGGCTCAAGGCCGCGGTCCGGCTGATCGGCCGGTACGGGCTGGCGGAGCTCGATCCACCGGGGGCGAGTCTGACCGTGCACCCGCTGGTGCGCGGCATGCTCGGGCAGCAGCTGACCTCGGAGCGGCACGCCGCGCTGCTGCGCACGGTCCGGGCGATGCTCGCGGCCGCGGATCCCGGCGACCCGGACAACCCGGCGCACTGGGCCCGCTACGCCGACATCGTGCCGCACCTGGTCCACTCCGACGTGCTGGGCGGCGACAGCGAGGAGGTCCGCCAGCTCGTCGTCAACTGCATCCGCTTCCTGTACGCGCGCGGCGACTACGACTCGAGCCGTGACCTGGCCTCGCACGCGGTCGCCCGGTGGCGCGACAGCCTCGGCGAGACCGACGAGCAGACCCTGCTGGCCTCGTTCCACCTCGCGAACGCGCTGCGGGCGGTGGGTCGCACCGCGGACGCCCGCGCCCTGAACGCGCAGACCCTCCGGTCGCAGCGGGAGGTGCTCGGCGTCGACGACGAGTCGACCCTGGCGACGGCGAACAGCGTCGGCGCGGACCTGCGCATGCAGGGCCACTTCGGCCAGGCCCGCCAGCTCGACGCGGACAACCTGGTGCGCTACCGGCGGCTGTTCGGCGAGGGTTTCCCGACGGCGTTGCGCTGCGCCAACAACCTGGCCGCGGACCTGCGCCTGCTCGGCGACTTCCGGGGTGCCCGGGCGCTCGACGAGCAGGTCCTGCGGCATCGGCAGGTCATCTTCGTGGAGGGGCATCCGGAGACGCTGTCGTCGCGGGCCGAGCTGGCCTTCGACCTGTACGGGCTGGGCGACTACGCGGGCGCCGCCGCCCTGCTCGCGGCGACGGGCCACTTCGAGGCGCTCGGGCCGGACCATCCGATGGCGCTCTGGGCCGGGCGGTTCGCGGCGATGGCGGCCCGGCGTGCCGGGAGCCCGGACGCGCGGTCGCGGGCCGCCGCCAATGTGGAGCTTTATCGGCAGAAGTTCGGCGACCTGAGCGTCGAGACCCTGGCCGCGGTGGTGTCGCTCGCCAATTGCGCGGTCGGCGACGGCGACTTCGACCAGGCCCACCTGCTGCTGGAGCGTGCGGTCGGCCGCTACCACGCGGTCCTGGGCGACGACCATCCGTTCACCCTCGCTGCGGCCGCCGACCTGGCCGTCGTCGCGCGCGCCACCGGACGGTACGCGGAGGCGCGCACGATCGACGACGAGGCGCTCGGCGGCCTGCGACGCAGTGTCGGCGCCGACCACCCGTTCACGCTGAGCTGCGCCAACGGGCTGGCCGCGGACCTGCTCGCCCTGGGGGAGGCGCAGCAGGCCCGGGAGATCGCCCACGACACCCTGACCCGCTCACGGGCCCTGCGCGGCGCCGACCACCCGGACACGCTGGCCTGCGCGTTCAACGTGGCGCTCGACGCCGGGGACGAGACGGCGCTCGATGCGGCGCTCGCAGATCTGCGCAAGGCCTACGGCGAGGTGCACCCCGTCCCGGCTCGGGCGGCGGCCGGCGTGCGGCTGGAGACCGAGATCGAGCTGCCGCCGCTTTAGGAGGCGTGCTTGTTACTCGGTCAAAGCGGACTGACGGGCCAGCAGGTCCGTGAGGTCGCCGGCCGGCATGGGCTTCGCGAAGTGGTAGCCCTGCGCCTGGGCGCACTCCAGCTCGCGCAGCCGCGAGGCGGTGTCCGCGTCCTCGACGCCCTCGGCCACCGGCGCCAGGTTGAACGTGCGGGCGATCTGCAGCACGGCCTCGGCCACCGACGCGCCCGCGTTCTCCTGCATCGCCTGCACGAACGACTTGTCGATCTTCACCACGTCCACCGGCAGCGCGCCGAGGTGGCTCAGCGACGAGAAGCCGGTGCCGAAGTCGTCCAGCGCGATCCGGACCCCGAGGGTCTTGAGCGCCCCGAGGATGCGCGCCGACCCGGCGGTGTCGACCAGCGCCACCGATTCGGTCAGCTCCAGGACCAGCAGCTCGGGCGGCAGGCCGGTGCGCTCGAGGACGCCGCGGACCTCGTCGACCAGGTCCGGGTTACCCAGCTGGCTCGCCGACAGGTTCACGTTGAGCTCGAAGCCGGGCTCCTGCCGCTGCCAGATCGCGGCCTGCCGGCACGCCTCCTCGAGAACCCAGCCGCCGAGCCGGGACAGCAGGCCCAGCGACTCCGCCAGGTCCAGGAACGCCGCCGGGGGCAGCAGGCCACGCTCCGGATGGCGCCAGCGGACCAGGGCCTCGACGCCGACCGTACGCTCGCCGTCCAGGTGCACGATCGGCTGGTAGTGGACCTCGAACTCCTCGGCGTCGAGGGCCCGGCGCAGGTCCGCCTCCTCCTGCCGGCGCGCCTCGGCCAGCGCGAACTTCGCCGGGTCGAACCGCCGCGCGACGCCCTTGCCCTCCGCCTTGGCCTGGTAGAGCGCCTGGTCCGCCTCGCGCAGCAGGTCGTCCAGCAGCATGCCGCTGCCGCGGGTGATGGCCAGGCCGGCGCTGGCCGGGATGGTCAGCACGGCCTCCCCGGCGACCAGCGGCTGGGCCAGGTCGCGCAGGATCCGGTTCGCCACCGAGTCGGCGATCTGGTCGTCGGCGAGCCGGGGCAGCAGCACCACGAACTCGTCGCCGCCGAGCCGGGCCACCGTGTCGTTGGAGCGGACCGCCGCGCTGAGCCGCTCGGCCGCGGTCCGCAGCATCTCGTCGCCGACCGCGTGCCCGTACGTGTCGTTGACCTCCTTGAACCCGTCCAGGTCGAACAGGATCACGGCGGTCATCGTGTCGTCGGCGTCCGCGAGGGCGTCGGTGGCGTGGTCGAGGAACAGCTTGCGGTTGCCGACCTCGGTCAGCGGGTCGCGGAACGCCTGCCGGGCCAGCTGTGCGCGCTGCCGGGTCAGGTCGCGGACCAGGCGCTCGTCGTTGCGGGTGCCGAGGAACTGGCGGATCAGGACGGTCGCGGCGACGGCCACGGTGAGGCCGGTCAGCTCGCGGCTGATCATGCCGCTGCTGCTCAGCCACCATCCGGCCATCACCACGGCGGCCGCCACCGGGGCATAACGCACCAGCGGCCAGCGGCCCCCGAGCACGATCACCGCGAGGCCGAGCGCCACCACCGTCGCGCCGCCGAGCAGGTGGGCGCGCAGGCCGCCGCCGTCGAACACCGCCGGCCACGCGAGCAGCAGCAGGGACGTGAAAATCAGCACGTCGTCCACGCAGCGCCGCACGACGTCGAGCACACCACGGCTCATGACCCACCTCCCACGGGCGGCATCATCGGTCCGGGCGGTGCCGACCTTAGGAAAGCCAGCGCAGCAGGCTGCTCGGATCCGCCTCGCCGCCCAGCTCGGCGTGCACCGCCGCGGCGACCTCCGGCGGCGCGCCGGGACCGGTGATCAAAAGCAGACCAGGCCAGTCCATTGCCCGCTCGTACGCCGTGCGCGCCGCCCCGGCGTCGCCGAGCACGTAGGCGACGTCCCCCGGCTCCCCGCGCACCGGC
>CAKUMG010000267.1 GCA_934667465.1 uncultured Actinoplanes sp.
AGGGCCGTGCCCTGATCGACCATCTCGCGGGCACGGGCCGCGAGACGCAGCTGGTAGCGGGAGTACCGGCGGTGGCCGCCGGTCGAGCGGAACGGGGTGATCAGTTTCGCTTCGTCCAGGCGGCGCAGGAAGTCCTGCGAAGCGCCGGTGATCTCCGCGGCACGGCCCATGGTGTAGGCGGGGTAGTCGTCGTCGCCGAACATGTCGTCGGATCGGGCCATATATACCTCTTCATGACGAGGGCCCCGGCGCGGATGCGCCGGGGCCCAGGGTTACGGACAAAAACACCATTTACCGACAGGTTCGTCGGGTTGTCGTATCCGCACCTACCGCCGTCGGCGGCTGAGGGTGCGAGGATCGCATATGCGTGACCGGAGACCACCTCTCGTTCGATGGAAACTGCGGTGTCCGCCCCGGAACTGAGACTTCATCCTGGTGGCGGGCGATCCAACGGTGTCAGGCCCTCCCTTTTCTCTGCTTCATTTCCTCGACGTGCTGTCGTGCCGCTCGCCGGCGACGGAGCCCCACGCGACTTCATGGCCCCGCACACGTGCGACGAGCTTCTCTTGCCAGGCTGAGCCCCGAACGTGCCTCGGCCCATCCCGATGTGCCCTGACCTGGAACAACGCCAGGGGCTTGTCGTGCTCTTGCGTCACTGCTGTCTTGCTCACAGCTGCGGCGATCGAATTTCCGCCGCGGGCCGAGCGAGCCACGGAAGGGTCCGGGCCCTGCTTGACGCTCGGCCTGAGTCGTCAGCTTCGTTCACTGATCTGTGCTCTCAACACCGATAACGTTAGCCAGCGCCGGACAGGATGTCTAGTACCGCCGACCTAGATTTTCTCAGTGACGCGCAGGGTTTCGGCTCGCGTACAGAGCGGAGCGGGCTCCGATCAGCGGGCCAGCTCGGTGACCCGCGACTCGCGGACGACCGTGACCCGGATCTGACCGGGATAGGTCAGCTCCTCCTCGATCTGCTTGGCAACGTCCCGGGCCAGGACCGCGGCACCGATGTCGTCGACGTCGTCCGGGCGCACCATGACGCGGATCTCGCGGCCCGCCTGCATCGCGAAGACCTTGTCGACGCCCGGCTTCGTGCCGGCGATCTCCTCGATCCGCTCGAGGCGCTTCACGTACGCCTCCAGGCTTTCCCGCCGCGCCCCCGGCCGGCCGCCGGAGCAGGCGTCGGCGGCCTGGGTCAGCACGGCCTCGATCGTCTGCGGCGCGACCTCGTTGTGGTGCGCCTCGATGGCGTGCACGACGTCCTCGGACTCGCCGTACTTGCGGGCCAGGTCGGCACCGATCAGGGCGTGGCTGCCCTCGACCTCGTGGGTCAGCGCCTTGCCGATGTCGTGCAGGAACGCGGCGCGCTTCATCGTGGGGATGTCGAGGCCCAGCTCGGCGGCCATGATGCCGGCGATGTGGGCCGTCTCGACGAGGTGCTTCAGGACGTTCTGGCCGTAGCTCGTGCGGTAGCGCAGCCGGCCCAGCAGGGTGGCCAGCGCCGGGTGGAGGTCGGTGATGCCGACGTCGACGAGGGCCTCCTCGGCGGCGCGCTCGCAGAGCTGGTCGACCTCGCTCTTGGCGGTCTCGTAGACCTCCTCGATGCGGTGCGGGTGGATCCGGCCGTCGAGGACGAGCTTCTCCAGGGTGAGGCGGCCCACCTCGCGCCGCACCGGGTCGAAGCAGGAGAGCAGCACCGCCTCGGGCGTGTCGTCGATGATCAGGTTGACGCCGGTGGTCGACTCGAACGCCCGGATGTTGCGGCCCTCGCGGCCGATGATCCGGCCCTTCATCTCGTCGCTGGGCAGATGCAGCACGCTGACGACGCTCTCGGAGGTCTGCTCGCTGGCGATCCGCTGGATGGCGTCGACGACGATGTGCCGGGCGCGGGTGTCGGCGGTGCTCTTCGCCTCGCCCTCGATGTCGCGGACCAGGATGGCGGCCTCGCGCTTGGCCTGCCCCTCGATGCTCTCGATGAGCTCGCTCCGGGCCTGGTCGGCGGTGAGGCTCGCGATCCGCTCCAGCTCGCGCCGGTGCTGCTCCTCGGCCTCCCTGTTGCCGGCCTCGCGCCGGGTCAGCTCGGCCTCGCGCTTGGTCAGGTCGGCGTCGAGGGTGGCGAGCCGGCGCTCGCGCTCGACCAGCCGCTCCACCTCCTCGGCGTGCAAGCGCTCGCGCTCGTCGATCCGGGCTGCGCGCCGCTCGACCTCGGCGGCCTGCTCCTTCACCGTCGTGTTGAGCAGCGCGACCTCGCGCTCACCGCTGCGCCGGGCCGCCGAGCGGACCTGCTCGGCGTCGGCCTCGGCCTGACGGTGTGCGTGCTCGAGGATCGTGTCGGCCTCCTCGTGTGCCGACTCCAGCACACGCTTCGCCTCGGCCCGGGCGGAAGCGGCCTCGGCCTTCGCGGCGGCGGCCTCCGCGCGGACGGAGGCGGCCTTGGCGTTGGCGTCGTCGACCTTGGCCTTGGCGGCGTGCAGGGTCTGCTCCCGGCTGCGCTCGTCGGCGGACCGGGTGTCCTGCAGGTGACGCAGGGCGCGGCCGCCCAGGACGAGGCCTGCCGCCACAAAGGCGCCGAGAACGACGACTGCCAGTACGAGCACCCAGTCGAGGGGCGACATCTCGCCGGTTCTCCCTTCACCGCGCCGGGGCGCGAACCGTGGTGCGCAGGGTGCGCGGGTGAGGGATGCCCGACCAAAGGCGGCTACCGCAGTGCGGCCCGGTACCGGTTCCGGGGAGGGCGGATGCCACTGGTGGTGGCGTCCTGCACTTCCGCACCGATGAAGGCCCGCGGGTGGAACTCGTCGTCGCCCGTGCGGTCCGCGGGCCACGACGTCATCGAGAGGCGGCGATCAGCGCCCCGCGGGCAGGCTTCCCCACCCGGCCGGGGCCGGTTCGGGGCGGTTCTTCCCGCGGCGGGCTCATCGCCCGGATACCCGTCAGCGCCTCCCTCTGCTCGGTGCCGGACACTTCTGCCCGGCGCCGGCCTGCGGTGGCCTGCCGGGGTCGCCTCCCCTCGCGGGGCATGTCTATGACCGCCGCCACGGGGTCTCCCTGCGGTCCCGTCCGGGAACACAGGCTGCCCCGCCACGGGTGGCCGTCACCGGTCCGGAACGGCGCGCTGACGGCGATGGCCTCGCTGGTCGCCCGCTCGGGATCGGAAGTGATGCGTAAAAGTAATGCGATCTATGTTGTGCCTGTAGCCTGCGATGGTCGAACAAACCTTGGTAACGCGAGGCTAGGTCGCGGAAGCCGCATCGGTCAAGGACTCATGATTCGGCAGCTGATGGGACGTTCGGCACAGATGCGCTCACGCCCTGCTCACGGACGCCCCAGGGCAATTCAGGCGTAGCGGGACCAGACGTCGCGCACCGGCTCCCAGCTCTCGCCGGTGCCTTCCTTCCAGTAGGCGAGCAGATAGGCCGCGACGGGGGCCGTGCTGTCGTCCCACCAGATGCCGGCGACGGTCCGGCCGGAGACCTGGTACGCGTACTCGATGTACTTGCCGTTCATCTGGCCCGACGGAGCGGCCTTGTCCGCCTCCGCGGCCACGCCGGGGGTCAGCTCGCGCGCGTCGACGTTCTGGCCCAGCGTTGTCACGCGCGCCTTGTCCCGGTCGGCGCCCGACGCATACTCCACGAAGATGACGCTCAGCGCGTCGAGCTCGCAGCGGACCCGGGTCTTCTCGCCCTTGTTGAGGGACGGGCCGCCCTTGTCACCGCTGCGCGAGCAGCCGGACAGCTGCGGCAGCCATTTCTGCGCGACCGGGGCCAGCGCGCCGGTGAACTTGGGGCCGTTGACGGCGATCTGGTTCTGCTCGTAGAGGCCCGCGGAGGCGCTGGGGCCGGCGCTCGGGGTGGGTGACGCGGCCGGCGCGGGCGCGGCCTCGGGGGCGGTGGCGCGGCCGGCGAAGAACCCGCCGGTGCCGAAGAGGAGCAGCCCGGCGACCAGGCCGGCCGCGGCGGGGACGAGGAAGCGGCTCTTGGGCTTCTGGGGGGTCGGCTCGATGCGGGGGCCGGAGCCGTAGCCGAAGAGGTCGGCGGGGGGCGGGGCACCGAAGTCGTAGTTGGTGGGGGCGGCGCTCAGGCCGTACTGGTCGACGGCGGCGCCGCTGACCGGGCCGGCACCGCTGACCGGGCCGGCACCGCTGACCGGGCCGGCACCGCTGACGGGGCTCGCGCCGCTGGTCGGGTAGGTGCCGGCGCCGCTGGTCGGATAGGTGCCCGCGCCGCTGGTCGGGTGGTCCTGGGGCGGGCCCGGGGTCTGGAACGGGCCGTAGGCGCGGGGCTGCCCCGCGGGCGGACCGTAGTGCTGCGGGGGGCCGGGCTGGGGCGGCACCTGGCCCTGCTGCGACCGGGGGTCTCCCGGCTCCGGCTGGTAGGGCGCCTCCGGGCCGTTGCCGGCCTGGGCTGCTCCGTACGTGTGGTCCGTACCGCTCACCGGACCCATCCCCTCGGCTGTGCTGAATGTCCGCGCCGGGCCCGTCGGGCCACCGGCCGTCCCGGCCGTCCGGCCTGGAACTACGAGCTTGCAGGTTACCAGCCGGTCGCTTCCGAGGCGGTCCGGCGGATCTACGGACAGCGATGGGCCCGTAGCCCTGAGCGGACTACGGGCCCATCGTTATGGAGCTGTCATCTTGATCGTGTCCGGGGCGGCGCACCCCGCCCGGCCTCGAGCAAGATCAGGCGTTGGCGCCCTCGGGGCGACGGCGACGGGTGACGAGCACGAGGCCGACACCGCCGGCCAGGATCGCCGCGCCGACACCGGCCACGGTCACGACGTCCGCGCCGGTCACCGGCAGGCCGCCACCGCTGGTGCCGCTGGCGTTGACGTAGCCGCCGGAGGTCCCGTTGCCAGTCCCGGTGCCGTTCCCGGTGCCGCTGCCACCGGTGGAACCGTTGCCGCCGGTGCCGTTGCCGCCGGTGGAGCCGTTGCCACCGGAGCCGTTGCCACCGGAGCCGTTGCCACCGTTGCCACCACCGGAGCCGTTGCCGCCGTTGCCACCACCGGAGCCGTTGCCGCCGTTGCCACCACCGGAGCCGTTGCCACCATTGCCACCGTTGCCGCCGCCGTTCGACGGGTCGGTCGGGTTGCCGCCGCCGCCGTTGCCGCCGCCGGGGACCTCGCCACCGGGCGTGCCCGGGTTCGCCGGCTGCTCCGGCTCCGGCTCCGGCTCGGGGTCCGGGTTGGTCGGCTGCTCCGGCTCGGGCTCGGGCTCCGGTTCGGGCTCGGGCTCGGGCTCCGGCTCGGGCACCTCGGGCTCGGGGTCGGGGTCCGGGTTCGTCGGCTCGTCGGGGTCGCCCGGGTCACCCGGGTCGGTCGGGTCCTCGACCTGGGCCTTCACGTCGTCGGCCGCGGTGTCGCCCGGCTCGAGCAGCACAACGGTCTTCGCCGAGACCTCGGCGGCGGGCGCCGCGGTGGCGGCAGTGGCCCCCGCGAGAGCGGCCACGCCGACGGAGCCGATGATGGCGCCCAGGCGCGCGGCGAAGCGCACGCCACGACGGCGGGCGAGCTGATTGGTACGCATGGTCCTCCCCGTTGTTCAGACTTGCTTTCGTCCGGCTGCAGACGCCGGATACGTAGTCCGGACGAGCAGGCTACCGGCAAGAGGGCCTTTGCTCCATCCACCGCTGACAATACGCGGCAGCTCAGGCCATGGACCGCGAGAAATGCGTCGCCACGGCAGCCGACAACATGGACACACCGTGACCCCGCCACGACGACCGGCAGCCTCAGCAGGCCCGCTACGTGGTCATCGGGGCACCGGCACTGCCTGGGAAGGCATTCTTTGCGCGCTACCGGAGGACCCGGTTGCGTTCAGTGACGAACTCGCCCCGAAAAGCGGGCAGCCGCGCGAAACACAAAGTTATCCAACTGTTTCTTTCGCCGGGACGGCCCCGGCCCGTCGTCACGCCCCGAACCGGCCCGTCGACACCCATTTCGCACAGTTCATACGCGACCCCCATGGCGTCGAACCAATGCGGACTCCGCCCCGAAATGTCCCATGTGAATGAACGCGCCACCAACCCACGACCGGAAGGACGCACGGCGCGTCCACGTCAGTCGTCCTGGTGCTCCGCAAGCGCGTCGGCATCGATCTGATCGGCGAACTCGGCCGCCTCGGCATCCCGATGGGCCAACGCCTCCTTGACCACCCGGAACGCCACCCCCGCCGGATACCCCTTGCGAGCCAGCATCCCCACGAGCCGCCGGAAAACCTGATCAGGTGTCCCCGTCGCTGTCCGCAGCTTGCGATCGACAAGTGCCCGAGCGGTAGCCGCCTCTTCGTCCTCGTCGAGCGTCTCCAGTGCTTCGCTGGCAACCTCGGCCTCGACCCCATGCCGCCGCAGCTCATTGGCCAGCGCCCGCCGAGCCAACCCACGCCCCTGATGACGGCTCGTCACCCAGGCCCGAGCAAACGCGGCGTCATCGATGATGCCCACCTCGTCATACCGGTCGAGCACCTCGGCGATCACCTCGTCGGAAATCTCCTTACGAGCCATGACCTTGGCCAACTCAGCCCGAGTCCGGGGCCGCACGGCAAGCTGCCGCATGCAGATCTCGCGGGCCCGCTCGGACTCGCTCTGCTCCTCAGCCTGCCCCCGCCGAGCCGCCGCCTCATCCTCCGGCGTCCCACTGAGCCGATAACCCCCCGGCCCAACCGCCCCGCCCGAAAGCCCCGACCCGCCCCCGCCGTCCTCACGCCGCCCACCACGACGACGCCCCCGAGCGGAACCGCCCTCTTCCCCCTCAGAACGAGGCGGAATCGCATCCCACCCCCGCCCAGAACGAGCCCCACGTCGCCCAACCACCGCGGACCCGCCTCTCAGCCCCAACGCCGAGCTCTAACCGCCCAGCCGAAATCCAACCGGCCGTCAGGCCGAATCCTCCACGCCGAACCGTCCCGCCGAGCCAACCGGCCGTCAGGCCGTCCCCAACCGGCCGTCAGGCCGACCCCAAGCCATAACGCCTAGCCCAACCGCGCAGCCCGACTCCAACCGGCCGTCAGGCCAAACCCTCACGCCAACCCAACCGGCCGTCAGGCCGAATCCAACACCGCGCCCAACCGCCCAGCCCAGCCCCTCACACACATCCCGGCCCCCGTCGGCCCCCGGCCTCGGGAAGACCCCGGCCGGACCGAAACCGGTCCGGCCGCAGAACACCCCTCAGAAGTCGACCGGAGGGAGCTCCGGCCCGCCCGCAGCATCGCCCGCCCGCCGTGAAAGGCCGTCAGCGCGTCAGTCACCGGATCCAGCGCGACCTCGATCCCGGAACCGCGCACCAGCCACAACATCTCGATCGCCGAGGTCATCGAGCGCACCGGTTACCTGGTCGAC
>CAKUMG010000268.1 GCA_934667465.1 uncultured Actinoplanes sp.
CCGCGCCGGTTCCGGTACCAACTGACCGAAGATCCGATGCCGCGAGGGACCGTAACCGGTTCCGGGCTGTGCGAGACTCCGAGCGATCCCCCGTTCTGAAGGAGTGTCGTGGCCCACGTCGATGCCTATCGTGACCCCTCCCTGAGCATCGACCAGCGGGTCGAGGACCTGCTCGGCCGGATGACGCTCGCCGAGAAGGCCGGGCAGATGCTGCAGCTCGACGCGCGCCGCGACCTCAAGGACGCCGTCACCGGCAAGCTGGCCGGCTCGATCCTGCACGCGTCACCGCAGCGGATGCTGGAGGCCATCGAGCTCGCCGCGGGCACCCGGCTCGGCATCCCGCTGCTCACCGCCGAGGACTGCATCCACGGGCACGGCTTCTGGCCCGGCGCCACGGTGTTCCCGAGCCAGCTCGCCATGGCGGCCACCTGGGACGCGGCGCTGGCCGAGCGGATCGCCCGGGTCACCGCGCTGGAGGTCTCCGCCACCGGCATCCACTGGACGTTCTCGCCGGTCCTGTGCATCACCCGCGACCTGCGGTGGGGGCGCGTCGACGAGACGTTCGGCGAGGACCCGTACCTCATCGGCGAACTGGGTGCCGCGATGATCCGCGGCTATCAGGGCGAGGGCCTGTCCGACCCGACCGCGATCCTGGCCACCGCGAAGCACTTCGCCGGCTACTCCGAGACGCAGGGCGGGCGCGACGCCAGCGAGGCCGACCTGAGCCCGCGCAAGCTGCGCTCCTGGTTCCTGCCGCCGTTCGAACGGGCCGCGCGCGAGGGCTGCCGCGTCTTCATGCTCGGCTACCAGTCGATCGACGGCGTGCCGATCACCGCGAACAAGTGGCTGCTCAACGACGTCCTCAAGGGCGAATGGGGCTTCACCGGCACGCTCGTCACCGACTGGGACAACGTCGGGCGCATGGTGTGGGAGCAGAAGGTCTGCGCCGACGCCGTCGAGGCGGCCACCGTCGCGGTCAAGGCCGGCAACGACCTGGTCATGACGACCCCCACGTTCTTCGAGGGCGTTCAGGCCGCGGTCGCGCAGGGCCGGCTCGCCGAGGAGGAGCTCCACGACGCCGTACGCCGCATCCTGCGCCTCAAGTTCGAGCTCGGTCTCTTCGAGAACCCCCGCGCACCGGACGCCGCCCGCCAGGAAGCCGTCATCGGCCACCCGGACCACGCGGCGCTCAACCTCGAGGTCGCGCGCCGGTCGCTGGTGCTGCTGCGCAACGACGGCACCCTGCCGCTGGGGCCGGCACCCGCGCGTACGGTCGCCGTCATCGGTCCCAACGCCGACGACCCGCACGCGCAGCTCGGCGACTGGGCGGGTGCGTCCGGGCAGGTCGACTGGATGCCCGACGGCCACCCCCGCGAGCTGATCGAGACGGTGCTCGACGGCTTCCGCGCGGTCGCCCCCGAGGGCTGGACGATCACGACCGCCCGCGGTGCCGACATCGAGCGCCTGGTCCCGAACCCGGCCGGCGACTTCCCCGACGGCCAGCCCCGGCCGCCGGTCCGCATCCCGGCCGAGGCCGACCCCGCGCTGATCGCCGAGGCCGTCGAGGTGGCCCGCGCCGCCGACCATGTGGTGGTCGTCGTCGGCGACACGGTCGCGCTCACCGGGGAGAGCCGCTCGACCGCGACGCTGGACCTGCAGGGCGGCCAGCTCGCTCTGCTCGACGCGCTCGCGGAGACGGGTACGCCCACGACTGTCGTACTGGTCAACTCGAAGCCCGCGGTCCTGCCGCCCGCCGCCCTGAACGCCGCCGCGATCGTGCAGGCCTTCAACCCGGGCATGCGCGGCGGCCGGGCGATCGCCGAGCTGCTGCTGGGCCTGATCGAGCCGAGCGGGCGGATGCCGCTGTCCGCCGCGCGGCACGTCGGCCAGCAGCCGATCTACTACAACCAGATCCGCGGGCAGCACGGCGACCGCTATGCCGACCTGACCCAGGACCCGCTGTTCGCCTTCGGCGAGGGATTGAGCTACACCACCATCTTGTACGGGGACCTGGCGCTCGAAACGCCGCAGGTGGACCCGGCCGGCGTCGTCCGGGCGACGGTGACGCTCACCAACACGGGGACGCGGCCCGCGCTCGAGACCGTGCAGGCGTACATCAGCGACCTGGTGACGAGCGTCACGTGGGCCGGGCGCGAACTGAAGGCGTACCAGCAGATTCTCGTGGAACCCGGCACCAGCGTCACGGTGACCGTCGAGGTCCCGGCGGCGGAGTGCACGCTGGTGACCTCGGACGGGCGGCGTGTCGTCGAACCGGGTGAATTCGAGCTGCTGGTCGGCCCGAACTCGCGGCCCGAAAACCTGCTGCGCGCCGGTTTCTCGATCTCATAGCATCGCGCTCCGCGACCGGGGTCGCGGCGTGGCCGGGATCCGGCCGGCCGCTACTCTGGATCGCGGAGCACGGGGGCGCCGATCCGCCCGCTGCTCCGTGTTGACCCCCCGCCGTCCTCGCCCGATCATGAAATCTCGTGCGTGGATCTGCACCGCTTCCGCCGGACGCGCACCGGGACCGCCGAGGACGCCGGGTCAGGGAAGCTGGTGCACCGAAACGTGGTCTCCGGCAGTCGCGGAGATCAAGGAGTTCACCCATGGCGTTTGACCTCGGCGCGGCCACTCCGGCACGTCTGCACGTCAAGAGGCTCGGCGAGAGCCGCATCGCCTCGCCCCTCGGCGCACTGCTGACCGAGCGTCCCACCACCTCGCACCACGTCGACGAGCAGGACAGGGTGTTGCTCGACGACACGCTCGCCCTGCAGGCCGCCCGCGAGGGCGCCGAACTGCCCGGCTTCGAGCCGGGCGGGCCGCGCCGGCGCATCTTCTTCGACCCCTCCAAGATCCGGGTCGGCATCGTCACCTGCGGCGGCCTCTGCCCCGGGCTCAACGACGTGATCCGCGGGCTGGTCCTCACCCTCAACAACCAGTACGGCGTCAGCCGCATCGTCGGCTTCCGCAACGGCTACCAGGGCATGGTGCCGGGGCACGGCCGCAGCATCGTCGAGCTGACCCCGGACTCCGTCGAATACATCAACGAGCACGGCGGCACCATCCTCGGCACCTCGCGCGGCACCCAGGACCCCGACGAGATGGTCGACTGCCTCGAACAGGTCGGCGTCAACATCCTGTTCGTGATCGGCGGCGACGGCACGATGCGCGGCGCCCAGGGCATCGCCGCCGCCATCGAGGCCCGCGAGCGGCGGATCGCGGTCGTCGGCGTGCCCAAGACCATCGACAACGACATCCCGTTCATCGGGCAGAGCTTCGGCTTCCAGACCGCGTTCGCCAAGGCCGCCGAGTCGCTGCGCGCCGCCCACGTCGAGGCCACCGCCCAGCCCGGCGGCATCGGCCTGGTCCAGCTGATGGGCCGGCACAGCGGCTTCATCGCCTGCTACGCGGCGCTCGCCAACAACGACGCCGACTACGTGCTCATCCCCGAAGTGCCGTTCTCCATGGAGCAGTTCCTGCCCGCCCTGCGCAAGCGCGTCGCCGACCGCGGTCACGCGCTGGTGGTCGTCGCCGAGGGGGCCGGCCAGGAATACATCGAGGACGCCCCGATCCGGCTGGACGCCTCCGGCAACCGCAAGATGGGCGACTTCGGGCAATACCTGCGCGACCGCATCCTCGGCGACTTCGCGGGCGCCAACCAGGAAGTCAACCTGAAGTACATCGACCCGAGCTACGCCATCCGCAGCGTGCCCGCGAACCCGCACGACAGCGTCTACTGCCTGCGGCTGGCCCAGGCCGCCGTGCACGCGGCGATGGCCGGGCGCACGGAGATGGTCGTCGGCCAGTGGCGCGGCCGCTTCGTCCACGTCCCGATCCCCCTCGCCGTCTCGGCCCGCAACCAGGTCGACCCGGGCGGCGACCTCTGGCTCTCGGTCCTCGAAGCAACCGGCCAGCCCGACTTCGCCCCCGCCGCCCCCGACGAGGAATACCCCGCCGCCTGACCCGGCCCGGCCCCGCCGAATGGCGGGGCCCGGCGTGTAAACGGCGCCGTGGGGGTAACCCGGCCCACGGCCTGGGTAATCGTGCTTGCCGCCGACCGGCCCGGCGTTATACGGTTCTCTGCATAGTCATGCGGAGGTAAGTATGGGAATCCGGGTCGCAGTCGCCGGGGCGAGCGGGTATGCGGGTGGTGAGCTTCTCCGGCTCGTCGCCGGGCATCCCGAGCTCGACCTCGTCGCCGCCACGGCGCACTCGCAGGCGGGTTCGCCCGTGGCCGCCGTCCATCCCCAGCTCGCGGGGCTCGATCTGACGCTCGGTGCGACCGACGCGGCCACCCTGGGCGACGCCGACCTGGTGTTCCTGGCGTTGCCGCACGGGCAGTCGGCGGCCCTGGCGGCGCAGCTGCCCGCGGGGGTGAAGATCGTCGACCTGGGCGCCGACTTCCGCCTGCGCGACGCGGCGCTGTGGGAGCGGTACTACGGCGGCGCGCACGCCGGCACCTGGACCTACGGGCTGCCCGAGCTGCCCGGCCAGCGTGCCGCCATCGCCGCCAGTGACCGGGTCGCGAACACGGGTTGTTACGCCGCGACCATCACGCTCGCGCTGGCGCCGCTGATCGCCGCGGGGGTGGCCGACCCCGCGGACGTCGTCGTGGTGGCCGCCTCGGGCACCTCCGGCGCGGGCCGCAGCGCGAAGGTGAACCTGCTCGGCAGCGAGGTCATGGGCGACCTGAGCCCGTACAAGGTGGGTGCCCACCAGCACGTGCCCGAGATCAAGCAGGCGACCGGCGCGGACTCGCTGTCGATGACGCCGGTGCTCGCGCCGATGCCGCGGGGCATCCTCGCCACGGTCACCGCGCGCCCGATCGGGGCCACCGACCCGCGCGATGTGCTCGAAAGCGCGTACGCAGACGAGCCTTTCGTCCATGTCCTGAAGCCCGGAGCCTGGCCGCACACCGCGGCGACGCTCGGCTCGAACTCGTGCCACCTGCAGGCGACAGCCGACATCGACTCCGGCCGGATCGTCGTCGTCAGCGCCCTCGACAACCTGGGCAAGGGCGCCGCGTCGCAGGCCGTGCAGAACGCCAACCTGATGCTCGGCCTGCCCGAGACCGCCGGCCTGAGCGTGTTCGGAGTGGCACCGTGACCATCACCTCCCCCAAGGGCTTCCGCGCCGCGGGCGTCGCGGCCGGGCTCAAGAGCAGCGGCAACCCCGACGTGGCGATGGTCGTCAACGACGGCCCCGACGCCACCGTGGCGGGCGTCTTCACCGGCAACCGGGTCAAGGCCGCGCCGGTGCTCTGGAGCCAGCAGGTGCTCAAGGGCGGCGTCGTGCGCGCCGTCGTGCTCAACTCCGGCGGCGCCAACGCGTGCACCGGCACCCAGGGCTTCCGCGACACGCACGCCACCGCCGAGCACGTCGCGGCGACCCTGCGCGGCGGCCCGAAGCCGCTGCTCATCGGCGCCGGCGACGTCGCGGTGTGCTCGACCGGCCTGATCGGCGAGCTGCTGCCGATGGACAAGCTGCTGCCCGGGGTGACCGCGGCGATCAAGCAGCTCGGGAAGGACGGCGGCCCGGCCGCGGCCGAGGCGATCATGACCACGGACACCGTGGCCAAGAACGTCCACGTCCAGGGGGACGGCTGGTCCGTCGGCGGGATGGCCAAGGGCGCGGGCATGCTGGCGCCCGCCCTGGCCACGATGCTGGTCGTGCTGACCACCGACGCGGTGGCCGGCTCCGAGACGCTGGACACCGCGCTGCGCGAGGCGACCCGGCTCACCTTCGACCGGATCGACGCCGACGGGTGCATGTCCACCAACGACACCGTGCTGCTGCTGGCCAGCGGCGCCTCCGACGTGCAGCCCACCCAGGAGGAGCTGACCGCCGCGGTCACCGCCGCCTGCCACGACCTGGCGCAGCAGCTCATTGCGGACGCCGAGGGCGCCACCAAGCACATCGCGGTCGAGGTGCACGGCGCGGCGAGCGAGGCCGACGCGGTCGAGGTGGGCCGCGCGGTCGCCGGGAACAACCTGGTCAAGACCGCGTTCTTCGGCAACGACCCGAACTGGGGCCGGATCCTCGCGGCGGTCGGCACCACCAGGGCCGCGTTCGCGCCGGACCGTCTCGACGTCGCCATCAACGGCGTGTGGATCTGCAAGAACGGCGCGGCCGCGGAGGACCGCTCCAAGGTGGACCTGAGCGACCGCGACGTCACCGTCCGCGTGCACCTGCACGAGGGCGAGATGGAGGCGACGATCTGGACCACCGACCTGAGCCACGCGTACGTCCACGAGAACTCGGCCTACAGCACGTGAGCCCCGAGGAGAAGGCCGGCGTCCTGATCGAGGCGCTGCCCTGGCTGGAGCAGTACCACGGCGAGACGGTCGTCATCAAGTACGGCGGCAACGCCATGATCGACGACAAGCTCAAGGCCGCCTTCGCCGCGGACATGGTCTTCCTGCGCTACGCCGGCATCCGCCCGGTCGTCGTGCACGGCGGCGGCCCGCAGATCTCCGCCATGCTCACCAAGCTGGGCATCGAGAGCGAGTTCCGCGGCGGCCTGCGGGTCACCACCCCCGAGGCCATGGACGTGGTACGGATGGTGCTGGTCGGCCAGGTCGGGCGCGAGCTCGTCGGGCTGATCAACCAGCACGGCCCGTTCGCGGTCGGGCTCTCCGGCGAGGACGCGGGCCTGTTCACCGCCGTCCGCCGGCACGCCGTGATCGATGGCGAGCCGGTCGACATCGGCCAGGTCGGCGATGTCGCCGAGGTCCGTACGGCCGCCGTGGACGACCTGATCGCCGCCGGGCGCATCCCGGTCGTGGCGACCGTCGCCCCGGACCGCGACGGCGTGCTGCACAACGTCAACGCCGACACCGCCGCCGCCGCGCTCGCGATCGCCCTGAATGCCAGGAAGCTGGTCGTCCTGACCGACGTGCCCGGCCTCTACACGAACTGGCCGGACACCGGCTCGCTGACCAAGCGCATCGACGCCGCCGCGCTGGAGAAGCTGCTGCCGAGCCTGGAGGCCGGCATGGTGCCCAAGATGGAGGCGTGCCTGCGCGCCGTCCAGGGCGGCCTGCCCGCCGCGCACGTCGTCGACGGCCGCGTCCCGCACTCGACGCTGCTCGAAGTGTTCACCCCGGAAGGAATCGGCACGATGGTGGTCCCCTCATGACCGGCTCGCTCGCCGAGCGCTGGTCGCAGAGCATGATGAACAACTACGGCGGGCCGAGCATCGGCCTGGTCAGCGGCGACGGCGCGGTGCTGACCGACGAGCACGGCAAGCAGTACGTCGACATGCTCGGCGGCATCGCCGTCAACGCGCTCGGCCACGCCCACCCCGCCGTCGT
>CAKUMG010000269.1 GCA_934667465.1 uncultured Actinoplanes sp.
CTCCGGGCCCTCGGTGCCCGGGTGGCGATCGTCTCGACCACCCGCCGCATCCACGAGCGCGCCACCGAGCTGGGCGTGACCGGCTTCGTCGCGGATCTCACCGACGAGGCCGAGGTGGGTGCGCTCGCCGACGCCATCGCCGACCAGCTCGGCGACGTGCAGGTGCTGGTCAACAACGCGGGGCTGGCGAGCCGGACGAGCCCGGAGATTCTGCGCCCGGTGGCCCAGCTCACCTATGACGAGTGGCGCGCCGAGATCGACCGCAACCTGAGCACGGCGTTCCTGTGCAGCCGGGCGTTCGTGGGCGGCATGTCCGAGGCGGGCTGGGGGCGCATCGTCAACCTCGCGGCCACCGCCGGCCCGATCAACGCGCTGCCCACCGAGGCGGCCTACGCGGCGGCGAAGTCGGGCGTGGTCGGCCTGACCCGGGCCCTGGCCATGGAGCTGGTCGCCGACGGCATCAACGTCAACTGCGTCGCCCCGGGCACGATCTACACCGCGGCCTCGACGGTCACGGAGATCAAGCAGGGGCTGGGTACGCCGATCGGCCGCCCGGGCACCCCCGACGAGGTGGCGGCGGCCATCGCGTTCCTGTGCTCGCCCGCGTCGTCCTACATCACCGGGCAGATGCTCGTCGTGGACGGCGGCAACAGCGTCCGCGAGGCGGAGTTCCGCTGATCCGGCGGTGCCCGGTGGCAGTCGTCCACCGGGCACCGTCGGTCAGTAGGTGGTGCTGCTCGCGCCGGAGTTGATCGCGAAGGCCACGATCGCGATGTAACCGATGCAGCCGAGCACGTACAGGCCCGTGATGATGTAGCTCAGCCAGAGACCCGCCGTGGCCAGACCGTCACCGGACTCGCCGGTGGTGCTGATCTGCTTCTTGGCGACGTGCCCCATGACGATGCCCGCGGGTGCGAAGACGAACGCGAACACGAGGCTCAGGATCGCCATCGTGTTGGTCGGCGCCGCGACCGGCTGGTAGGGCTGCTGTCCGTAGGGCTGACCGCCGTAGCCCGGCTGGCCCTTGTACGCGTCGCCGTACGGCTGGCCGCTGGTCTGCGCGCCGTAGGGCTGACCGCTCGACGGGGCGCCGAAGGGCTGGCTGCTGGACGGGGCACCGCTGGACGGCGCACCGTACGGGTCCTGACCGTAGGGCGTGTTGGGGTCGTACGAGGGCGGCTGCTGCCCGTACGGCTGCTGGGGCTGATATGGATCCGGCGAGCCACTCGGTGGCGGGTAAGTCATGTCAAGGTCCTCCTGTTCACCCGGCACCGTACTAGCCGGAGGCGTGGCGCGGGCACCCCGTTCCTGCGTGTCCGCCGAACCCGTCCCTCGTCACGGCCCTGATCGCGCCGGTGGACCGCCCCGGAACCGGCACCCGGACTCCCGCCGACCGGCCCAGTTTCCCCCGAACGGATTCATAGTCACATATCTCGCCGCCGCCCCCTCGGCCCGCGCCGCCGCCTGCCCGGACGCCCGATCCGCGCCCCCACGGGCCTCGCCGGCCCCGCGCTCAGGAGATCTTGCTCAACCCGGCGACCGCCCGCTCCACAGCCAGGCACCGATCCTCGACGTACTCCATGCCGGCCTCCTCCGCGATCCGCCGGGCCTCGGCGGAAACGATCCCGGACTGCAACCACACGGCCGGCGCCCCGATGGCCGCGGCCTGCCGCACCACCTCGACGGCATCCGCAGCCGGCCGGAAGACGTTCACCAGATCGACCGGCCCCGGCAGCTCCGCCAGGCTCGCCACGGTCGGAACCCCGAAGATCTCCGCCACGAACGGATTGACCGGAACAATCGTCCACCCATGCCGCATCATCTGCAGCGGCACCGAATGCGACGGCTTCGACGGCTCCCGCGACGCCCCCACCACGGCGATGACCTGAGCCCCGGCCAAAATCTGCGCTGCGCTCCTCATCCCCCGACTCTATCGACCCCCACCCTCAAGACCGCCCTCCAACCGACCCTCGCCCTCAACACCTCACCTCTCCTCCGCCCTGACCCTCATCCCCCACCTCACCAACGTCCTTCACCCACACCCCAGCCCCCAGCCCCCGGCCCCCCGGCCCGGCCCTAAAGCAGCGTGAGCTGCTGCGGCTCGGCCTTCACGGGAGGTCGGCGGGCGTCAACCGGGTCGGCCCGGTGCAGCCCGTGGCGGCGCGCCGCGAGGCGGACCCGGGCGCCGACCTCGTGCTGATAGGCCTGCGGAGCGTAGGAACCGTTGCCGTAGAGGTCGCGGTAGCGAGAAGCCAGAGCCGGATGCTCCCGGGTCAGCCAGGCCGCATACCACTCGCGGGCGCCGGGCCGCAGGTGCAGCGCCATCGGCGTCACGCTCGCCGCGCCGGAGGCGGCGATCGCCGCGACCGTCTCGTCGATGGACTCGTCGGTGTCGGTGAGGCCGGGCAGGATCGGCGCCATCAGGACGCTCACCCGGAAGCCGGCGTCGGTGAGGCGGCGGACCGCGTCGAGCCGGCGGCGCGGGCTCGGGGTGCCGGGCTCGACCGCGCGCCACGTCGTCTCGTCGACGAAGCCGATCGAGAACGAGAGCCCCACGTCGGTGACCGTGGCCGCCTGCCGGAGCAGCTCGAGGTCGCGGAGGATCAGCGTGCCCTTGGTGAGGACGGAGAACGGGTTGGCGTGGTCGCGCAGGGCGGTGAGGATCTCCGGCATGAGCCGGTAGCGCCCCTCGGCTCGCTGGTAGACGTCGACGTTGGTGCCCATGGCGATGTGCTCGCCCGCCCAGCGCGGCGCGGCCAGCTCGCGGCGGAGCAGCTCCCCGGCGTTGACCTTGACGACGATCTTGGAGTCGAAGTCGTGGCCGGCGTCGAGGTCGAGATAGGTGTGCGTGTTGCGGGCGAAGCAGTTGTGGCTCACGACGCCGTCGGCGACGAAGTCGCCGGTGCCGGTGGTGATGTCGAAGAGCGGGAGGGTCAGCCCCAGCTCCTCGATGTCGATGACGGTGAGTTCGGCCTCGCTGCGCACGCCCACCCCGGCGGCATCGAGCGGCGCGTCGGTGATCCCGGTGAGGTGACGGAAGCGGAGCGCCGCCCAGAGGTCGCGGGCCACCTCGACCGAGTAGACCCCGCCCAGCTGGGCGTGCGGCGGGCGGCGGCTGGGCAGGCCGAGATGGGTCAGCGCCTCGGTGACCCGGGACAGGAAGGCCCGGTCACGGCTGGTGAAGATGACGGCGAGCCGCTCGGCCGTCCCGGTCGCCCCGAAGGCGCCGGCCAGGAAGCCGCGGAACCACTCGCCGGTCGGCAGCTCCGGCCAGCGCAGGGCGGCGTCCATCGCGATCTCCTCGAGATAGCCGTCGGCCCGGATCCAGGCGTCACCCTCGCGTGCCGTGGTGGTGGGTGCCGCCCCGGCGTCACCGCGGATGAGGCCGCACAGATAACCGGTGCGGTAGTCGGCTGCCTCCTTGGGCGGGTCGGCGAAGTGCCCGACGCCGGACATGCGGTCGCCGACGGCCAGGGCGGGCAGCCCGGGCTCGGCGGGGCTGACGTGCCGCCAGCCACGGTCGGTCAGGAAGCGGTGGTCGCCGCTGGCCACGAGCCGGGTGCCGTCGGCGAGCGTCACGCGGTGGGCCGGTTTCGACGTGGCCCAGTGGTCGAGCACGGTGGTGCTCACATAGCGCCGGTGCCGTCCGGCGCCCGCGGTGCCCAGGACCGCGTCGCCGGCCCGCAGCTGCGACAGGGGGCGGGTGGAGCCGTCGGCGAGCAGGATCGGGGTGTCTCCGCCGAGGCAGTAGGAGCAGGCGTGCGAGCACCCGCGGTAGGGGTTGAGCGTCCACTGGAACGGCACGCGCGAGGAGCCGGGCACCCGGTTGATGATCGACTTGGCGCGGACCTCGTAGAACGTCATGCCCGCAAAGCCGGGGGTGTCGAAGGTGCGGACGGTTGCCCCGGGCAGCGCCAGCGGCAGGGGTGAGGCCGCCGGCGCCGCGTCCGCGAGCGAGGCGTCGTCGGTCGGCTCCGACAGGTGAGACCATCGCATGCGACGATTCGAACACATGTACGAGTCCATGTCCACTCGATCTTCGCCGGTGGCGGTGAAGATCCCCGGTTCGGGGGACGGGGCATGAAAAACGCCGCGCCGCGGACCCCTGAACCAGGGATCCGCAGCGCGGCGTGAGTGGTGCGGGTGTGTCAGTTGTGCGCGTGCTCGGACTGCCCGGCGATCTTCTGCCGCACCTCGTCCATGTCGAGCTTCTCGACCTGGTCGATCAGCGACTCGAGGGCCGATTCGGGAAGCGCGCCCGGCTGCGAGAAGACGAGGACGCCGTCCCGGACCGCCATGATCGTCGGAATCGAGCTGATCCCGAACTTGGCGGCCAGCTCCTGCTGGGCCTCGGTGTCCACCTTGCCGAAGGTGATGTCCGGGTGCTTCTCGGACGAGCGCTCGTAGGTCGGGGCGAAGCGCAGACACGGTCCGCACCAGCCGGCCCAGAAGTCGACCAGCACGATGCCGTCCTTGCCGGTCACATCGTCGAAGTTCTCTGTGGTCAGCGCAACGGTGGCCATGGTCTCTCCGTCCACGGGGATTGGCTTACGTGCATGTAAACCACGGGTTCACCTCGGCTATTCCCTTGCCGGGGCGGTTCCATACGTGGCCTGCAGCACTATCTGACGGCACGGATGCGGCGCCGCATGGCAACTCATAGTAACCGTACGAGTGGGGTGTGCTCCCGATTGTTACTCGGAAGATGTGTCCCCTTTGTAGGCGTGCGCCCGGCGTCGCGGCTGGAGAACTGGGTTGATAACGGATGCATAAAGGTGGTCGCCGCAACCCCTGTTAACCCTGTTTGTGACCCGCCTCACTTCTGAGACCGCTTCACATGTCTACGGAGGGTGAGGCAGACTCGGGCTCAACAGAGCGTGGGCGGCGGGTGCCGGGGAGGGCCCCGCCGCTCATTGCGTCTCCCCGGGGTTTCCGCCGGTGCGGCTGAGCTAGCCTCCACGCCCATGGCGTCAGAGCGAGTCCCGGCCGGTGAGCACGACGAGGTCCTGCTCCCGGACGAGGTGGGTGTGGGTCCCTGGCCGGGGCCGTGGCCCGAGGGTGACCGATACGACCACGACCTGCTCGCCGAGGGCGACCGGCGCAACGTCGTGGATCGCTACCGCTACTGGCGGCGCGAGGCGGTCGTCGCCGATCTCGACCGGCGCCGTCACCCCTTCCACGTCGCGATCGAGAACTGGCAGCACGACTTCAACATCGGGACGGTCGTGCGCAACGCGAACGCGTTCCTGGCGGCGGAGGTGCACATCGTCGGCCTGCGGCGCTGGAACCGGCGCGGCGCCATGGTGACCGATCGTTATCAGCACGTCCGGCACCATCCCACGATCGAGGGTTTCGCGGGCTGGGCCGCGGAGTCCGGGCTCCCCGTCATCGGCATCGACAACCTGCCCGGCTCGCGCCCCATGGAGAGCACCACGCTCCCGCGCGCCTGCGTCCTGATCTTCGGTCAGGAGGGCCCCGGCCTCTCCGACGCCGCCCGCGCTGCCTGCGACGAGCTCTTCTCGATCGCCCAGTACGGCTCGACCCGGTCGATCAACGCGGGCGTGGCGAGCGGCATCGCCATGCATTCATGGGTTCGCGCGCACGCCGGCCCGCCACCCGCCTGAGACGCCCCGCGTCGAACCGCCCGGTTCTGCCGATCCGCTTGACGGGCGCCCGGCCGCACCCCACCGTTAGGGGGTGGGTGTCACGGTGAGTTGCCCCCGTTGTGCTGCGCAGGTCCGGCCGCCGGACCTGATGCACAGCGGCTGGCGTTGCGACAACTGTGGCGAGGTCCACCCGTTCCATGTCGCCGAGCACATCAGCCCGGAGATCATCGAGAGCGTCCGGCGGCAGCCGGCGCCGACGGCCGAGCGGACCCCGCTGTGGTGCCCCTGGCCGTTGCCGGCCGGGTGGATGGTGACCGGTGTCGGCTGGGCGGGCGACGACCGCTCCGGCGTCCGGGCCACGGCCCTGTCCTGCACGGGGCCCGACCCCCTCGGGGGTGGACCGGCCGACCTCGTCCTCATCGCCGAGCAGCCCGGCGTCGGCCTCGGAACCCGCTTCGCGGGGATTCCGGGCATCGACCCGGGTTATCTCATCGCGGAGGCGCTGGGCGACGCGGCGGGCCGGCCCGGTCCACACGCGAAGATCCGGGCCGGAGGGCACCCGACTCCCTTGTGGTGCGTCAAGTCCCCCGAGGACCGCAGCGCCTATGTGAGTGAAGCCAAAGGAATGTGGCTCTATGCGGTAGCGTGGCCCGCAAGCGCGGGTTACTTCCTGGCCGAGCATGTCGTGCTCCACGACCTCTCGGACGGCGTCGTGCCCGATCTTGTGTACGGAGCGCCGTCGCCGTACTTGCACGGGAGGGCCTGATTTGCGGGCCGTGACCTGCAGGAACGCCATCGGCTTTTCGGGCACGATGTTCACACTGAGCATTTGAGCTGATACCGTGAGTATTGTCGCGGCGTCGACCGTACCCGCAACGGAGGAGCAGGCCCGCCATGATCAAGAAGGTCCTCACCTGGCTTGGCATCGCATTCTTGATCTTCTTCATTGCGTTCAACCCGAACTCGGCGGCAGCCGTGTTCGAGTCGCTCGGAGACACCATCGGGGACATTGCCCGCGGTTTCGGAACCTTCTTCACCAACCTCGTCGCTTAACATCTGCGCATGGGTCCTGGTGAGCCGCAGCAACCTGAGGGTGAGGGTGCGCGCCGCCCTCGGGACGACGACGAGTACTTCGGTCACAACGATCCCGTCGTGCGGGACGAGGGCCCGGAGTACGCCCGGGGTCAGGCCGGCCCGGACTACGGCCGGAACGCGGCCTATGCGGACGGTCCCGAGTATTCGTCCGCCGGCGGCTACGACGACTACGAGACGCGGGAGCAGCCGCGTTACCGGGAGCCGGACGAGTTCGACCCGCCCATCTTCACCGAGGACGAGCTCAAGGGGCTGGGCGGGGACGGCCCGGTCCCCGGTGGGACCCGGCGTGTGCTCCCGCTCGAGGACGAGCCGACCACACTGGTCTCCCGCTATCTGTTCCCGACCGAGCGCTACCGGGGCGAGTGGAAGCGGC
Source organism: uncultured Actinoplanes sp. (assembly GCA_934667465.1). Taxonomy (GTDB): domain Bacteria; phylum Actinomycetota; class Actinomycetes; order Mycobacteriales; family Micromonosporaceae; genus Actinoplanes. The sequence continues at coordinate 7,075 of CAKUMG010000269.1, forward strand.
ACTGGATCCACCTCTCCACCCCGCTGGGCGTCGGCATCGGCGCGACCCTGCTGCTCGGCTATCTGGCCGGATTCCTGACCCGGCAGGACATCGCCGGGCTGGTGACCGCCGCCGTGCTGATCTGGCTGGGCGTGATGGGCTGGGTGGCCTGGAAGGTCGGCGACTGGTATTTCGACAGGTTCATCCTGACCAACAAACGGGTGATGGTCGTCAACGGCAT
>CAKUMG010000270.1 GCA_934667465.1 uncultured Actinoplanes sp.
CACGGCGGCATGGGCACCGTCTGGCGTGCCGCCGACACCCTGCTCCGCCGCGACGTGGCGATCAAGGAGGTCATCCTCCCGCCCGGGCTCGCGCCGAGCGACCGCGACGCGATGTACGAGCGGACGATGCGCGAGGCGCGGGCCGCCGCGGCCCTGCAGCACCCGGCCGTCGTGCAGGTCTACGACGTCGTCCACGAGAACGGCCGCCCCTGGATCGTCATGGAGCTGCTCGAGGCGCGCAGCCTCGCGGACATGGTGATAGAGGACGGCCCGGTCAACCCGCGGGTGGTCGCCAAGATCGGCATCGCCCTGCTCGGCGCGCTCGAGGTGGCGCACGCGCACGGCGTGCTGCACCGCGACGTCAAGCCGGCCAACGTCCTGATCTGCACCGACGGCCGCTGCGTGCTCACCGACTTCGGCGTGGCCCGGATGCCCACCGACGTGCAGCTGACCACCCCGGGCATGGTGCTCGGCTCCCCGCACTTCATCTCCCCCGAGCGCGCCATGGGCAGCGACTTCGGGCCGCCCAGCGACCTCTTCTCGCTCGGCGTCACGCTCTTCACCGCGATCGAGGGCCGCCCGCCGTTCGACAAGGGCGACCCGATCGAGACCATGCACGCCGTCGTCGAGGACCCGCCCGCCCCCGCGGTCCGGGCCGGCTCGCTGACGCCGGTGCTGATGGGCCTGCTCGAGAAGGACCCGGCCCGCCGCTTCGACGTGCAGACCGCCCGGACCATGCTGCGCCAGCAGCTCGCCGGCCCGCTGGCCAGCAAGGCCCCGCCGCACCTGGCCACCGACCCCTACTCGGTGGTCCCGGCGCAGCGCCCGCCGGCCGCCGAGACCCAGCCGATCCCGCCGCCGCAGCAGCCGAAGCCCAGCGGGCAGATCGGCGGCCGCGCCATGCTCGCGCCCGGCGAGTCGCTCTCCGGCCACCTCGCCAAACTCAAGAAGGGCGAGCGCCCCGCGTCGTCCCCGGCACCGGCCCCCAAGGGCGCCGACGTCGCCACGGGCGCCTACCCGCCGCCCCCGCCGCGCAGCAACGACCGCACCAGCGTGATCCCACCGGCGCCCGGTTCCGGCGACACCACCAGCGTGATCCCGCCGCACGCCGCCCAGCACGGGCGGGGCAACCAGTCCGACGCGACCGCGATGCTGCCGCCGCGCCGCCAGTGGGACGGCGCCCGCGCCGCCCGCGACCCGATCTCCCCCGCCCCCGGTCCCGGCACCGTGGTGATGAGCCCCGGCGCCAAGCGCAAGCGGCTGATCGACCGGACGGTCACCACCGTGCGCGAGGCGGGCGGCAAGGCCACCACCACGGTCAAGGGCTGGCCGCGCAACCTGCAGCTGGCCGCGGCCGGCGGCACCGCGCTGCTGCTGATCCTGGTGCTCGTCCTGGCCTTCTCGGGCGGCGGCGACGGGGAGAAGACCCCGACCGCCGCGGGCGTCCCGCAGGATGCGGCCCCGGCCGCGCCCGCGTTCGCGACCCAGCAATATCAGGGCAAGGGCACGACCGTGGCGGTGCCCGACGGCTGGGAGAAGAAGACCGGCGGCAGCTGGACCGACTTCGTCGACCCGGACAACGACCGCAAGGTCCGGCTGCTGGTCGAGCCGGCCTCCAGCAAGGCCACCCCGCAGAGCTTCCTCAAGGTCGCCGAGGGCAACCTGAAGAAGAAGGGCTCCAGCTGCCCGAAGCCGTACGACCAGGTCGGCCTCGCCGATCGGGAGATCAACGGCAAGCCGGGCGCGGTGCTCGAATACACCTGCGCCGGCACCCGGCACGGGCTCTGGGGCGCGGTCATCCAGGACGGCAAAGCGTTCTCGTTCTACATGACCAGCACCGAGGAGCAGTTCGCCGAGAGCAAGCCGGTCTTCGAAGAAATGGTCAAGACCTTCACCCTCGCCGGATGACGGGGCCGGTCGCCGTGCTATCCACAAGGCATGGCGACTGACGACCTCCGCACGCTGGCCGAGACCTGGCTGGCCGACGACCCCGACCCGGCCGGCCGGGCCGAGCTGAAGGACCTGCTGGACCGGCTCCCGGAGAGCGGCGCCGAGCTCGCCGACCGGTTCGCCGGCCCGCTGACCTTCGGCACCGCCGGGCTCCGCGGCCGGCTGCGGGCCGGGCCGAACGGCATGAACCTGGCCGTGGTCACCCGCGCCGCCGCCGGGCTGGTCGCCTGGCTGGCCGCCCGGAGCGAAAACGCGCAGGGCGCCGATGGCCCGCTCGTCATCGGCTACGACGCCCGGCACGGCTCGCGGGAGTTCGCCGAGCGCACCGCCCGGGTGGCCACCGCCGCCGGGCGCGAGGCCCTGGTGCTGCCCCGCCCGCTGCCGACACCGGTGCTCGCCCACGCGGTCCGCGCGCTGGGCGCGGTCGCCGGCGTCATGGTCACCGCCAGCCACAACCCGCCCCAGGACAACGGCTACAAGGTCTACCTGGGCGCCGGGCTCGGCGGGCCGGGCGGCGACGGCGCGCAGATCGTGCCGCCCGCCGACGCCGGGATCGAGGCGGCCATCCGGGCGGCCGGGCCGGTCGCGGAGATCCCGCTGGGCGACGCGGGCACGGTGCTCGGCGAGGAGATCGTCACGGGGTACGTGACCAGTGCCGCAGCCGTCGCCGGCGCGGGCCCGCGCGAGCTGACCGTTGCGTACACCCCCCTGCACGGCGTGGGCGGCCCGGTCCTGGTGGCCGCGTTCGCCGCCGCCGGGTTCCCCGCGCCCGCCGTGGTCGCCGAGCAGGCGGAGGCGGACCCCGACTTCCCCACTGTCGCATTCCCGAACCCGGAGGAGAAGGGCGCGATGGACCTGCTCCTCGCGCTCGCCGGGGAGACCGGGGCGGACCTCGCCATCGCCAACGACCCGGACGCCGACCGTTGCGCCGTGGCCGTGCCGCTGGGTGCCACGCCCGAGGCCGGCTGGCGCGCGCTCAGCGGCGACGAGCTGGGGACCCTGCTCGCGGACCACCTGATCCGGCGGGGCACCCCGGGCACGTACGCGACGACGATCGTCTCCTCCAGCCGGCTGGGCGCGCTGTGCCGTGCGCGCGGCGTCCCGTACGAAGAGACTCTGACCGGTTTCAAGTGGATCGTCCGCGCCGCCGAGGACCTGGCCTACGGCTACGAGGAGGCCCTGGGCTACTGCGTGGCGCCGGGCATGGTCCGCGACAAGGACGGCATCACCGCGGCCCTGACCGTCGCCGAGATCGCGGCCGCGCTCAAGGCCGAGGGGCGCACGATCCGCGACCGCCTCGACGAGCTGGACACCGAGTTCGGGGTGCACCGCACCGACCAGGTCTCGATCCGGGTGGAGCAGCTGACCGAGATCGCGGCGATGATGGCGCACGTCCGCGCGAACCCGCCCGCGGAGCTGCTGGGCGAGCCCGTGACAGCGGTCGAGGACCGCGCGGCCGACAACGTGCTGACGCTGCGTACCGACCGGATCCGGGTGGTGATCCGTCCCTCGGGCACCGAGCCCAAGCTCAAGGCCTATCTCGAGGTGATCGCCCCGCTGAACGGCGGCCGCCTGATCAACGCCCAGTTCAAGGCGGGCTCCGAGATGGCCCAGCTCCGGGGCGAGGTCACCCGGGCCCTGGGCCGCTGACCCCGTGCCGCCGGGCGCCTCGCACGAGGCGCCCGGTGAGCGGGGGCCGGCGAGCGGGACGCCCGGCGAGGACCGTCAGACCGGCGAGGACCGTCAGACGACCTTGGGGACGCCCAGGGCGGCCGTGATCGCGCGGCTGAGGGTGGCGACGACCAGGGCGACGCTGGGGCGCACGATGGAGTCCTCCAGGTTGCCGCTGCCCGCGAAGCCCGCGCCGCTGGCGATCTTCTCGAGGCGCTCGTGGGCGCGGGCCGCCTCCTCCGGCGGCAGGCGCAGGGCCGGCTCCATCCGGGTGGCGACCAGCAGCGTGCACAGCGCCGCCGTGCGCTCGTCCGGGGCCTGATCGGTGACCAGTGCCTCGGCGAGGCGCTTGCGGATCTCCGCCTCGAACGCCGGGTCGGTCGTCGGGTAGCGGTGGATGTGGATGGCGCCGCCCATCTGGGTCTCGTCGACGTCCTGCACCACCCCGCGGGCGATGAGGTCGTCGAGCACGTACTGACGCAGGCGGTGCCGGAGGCGCTGGACCCACTGGGCGGGCGTGTGCGGGTCGTCGGCGGCGGCCTTGGCAAGCACCCGGTCGGCGATGGGGTCGCCGGTCGGCGTGGCGTCGTTGACGACGAGGTTCCCGGCCACGTAGGCGACCCGACCGGCCAGCGCGAGGTCGACCAGCACGGCCGCGGCCATGCCGAGGTCGAGTCCGATGCGGGAGCCGGTCGCCTTGCCGGTCCGGTCGTCGTACGCGAGGAGGAGGAGTTCCTCGGCGAGCGCGATGGAGGTCATGAGGCAAACGATAGTGGCCGGTGTCACCGAAGCAATGGCCGGAGGTCACCGAACGACCTACTTGCGTACGACGTCCAATTTCTCCGGCCAGGCACCCCCGGCGAAGACATTTGCCCAGCTCTCGCTGATATGGCCCATGTCGACGGCCCACCGGCCGCGCTGCGAGAGGGAGGCTGCGAGCAACGTTCCGCACGGTCCGAGAGCAAGCAGATACAGCCTGTCGGGATCATGCTGTTCCAACTTTTCCATCAGACGCGGGAGATCCGTGTACGCGTCCCGGGGCGTGGAGTATTCGAAGTCGATCGACCGGGCGTTGCCGAACAGCTCCGGCTCGAGGTGGAACCGGGAGCCCTCGCCGGTCACGATGACGACGCGCTGGTCCTCCCAGACGTCGCGCCACAGCTGGGTGCCGCGGCGGCCGAGATGGGTGAAGTAGATCGGCCGGGACACGTGTGCCGTGCCGTACTGGACCCGCGGGTCGAGCAGCGGCTTCACCTCCGGCCAGATGTCCTGCCAGACCGAGGTCCAGTGGGCGTCGCGGAACGTGTAGGGGAAGCCGACCAGCAGCCGGGACGAGTCGTAGCCGTCCATGGACAGCACCGCGCGCAGATCGCCGGCGAGCTCGGCCGACCAGGGCTGGAACCGCAGGTTGTACTGCGGGCGGAGCATGATCTTCAGCTCGCCGTCGCCGAACCGGGCCAGGCTCATCCGGTCGCCCGCCACCCTGCGCATGGTGTCCTCGAAGCCGAGCTGCTGGGCCTCGGTGAACTCCCGGATCTCGGCGAACATGGCGGTGGAGGAGTGCGCCCGGAACCCCTCCAGGTATTTGCGCTGCTCCTTGAGCTCCCAGCGGATGTCGAAGAGCAGCGCGTTCTGCTTCTCCGCATGGGTGTTGGCATCCCGCAGCGCCTTGAGCAGGCGGGGGTCGGTGGTCGGCACGAGGCGGCGCTTGATCAGGCCCTTCGCGCGGTTCCAGGCGGACGGTGCGGTCATCGGGACCTCCTCACCGCCAACTTACGACGCCGCCGGGCGGGTGGCCGCGGGTTCGCCCGGTAAACCACACGCCCGGCTGGCGCGCGTCATCCGCGCCCGGCGCCGGGGTCCGCCAGCATGCGGTCGGCGAGCCGCGCGGTGGCCCGCCCGTCGTCGAAGTCGCAGGACTTGGCCGCGAACGCCGCGTACCGGTCGGCGTGACGCGCGGCGACCCGCTCGATGTCCCGGACGGCGTCGACCACCTCCGCCGAGGACGCCAGCAGCGGGCCGGGCGCCTCCGCCTCGAAGTCGAAGTAGAAGCCGCGCAGCTCGTCCCGGTAGTGCTCGAGGTCGTACGTGAAGAACAGCATGGGCCGGCCGGTGTTCGCGAAGTCGAACATCACCGAGGAGTAGTCGGTGATCAGGATGTCGGCCGCGGCCAGCAGGTCCGCCATGTCCGGGTAGCCGGAGACGTCGTGCACGAAGCCGTCGCCCGCGCCGGGGATCTCGTCGAGCACGTTCGGGTGGCGGCGCACCAGCAGCACGTGGCCGGCGCCCAGCCGCGCCTCCGCGTCGGCGAGGTCCAGCTGCAGGCTCATCCGGTAGGCACCGCCGCTGTACTCGTCGTCGCGCCACGTCGGGGCGTACAGGATGATCTTCTTGTCCGCCGGCAGTCCCACGGCGGCCCGGACGCGGTCGACGATCGGCCCGCGCTCCCGGAACAGCGCGTCGTTGCGCGGATAGCCGATCTCCAGCAGCTCGCCGCCGAAGCGGAACGCCCGGCGCAGGATGGGTGAGCTGAAGCTGTTCGGCGAGACGAGGTAGCTCCAGTTGGGCGCCTCCTCGGTCAGCTTCTCCAGGTAGCGGCGGTCGGTGAACTGCACGTCGGCGATGTCGAAGCCGATCCGCTTGAGCGGGGTGCCGTGCCAGGTCTGCACCACCACCTGACCGTCGCGGCGGCGGAACCACTCCGGCAGGTGCTGGTTGGTGACGATGTACCGGGCCGTCGCCAGCGCCTCGTACCACGCCCGGCTCCACAGCGGGACGGGCTCGGCGCTGTGCGGCAGCGGCGCCTGGCCGTCCACCGACACCCACAGATGCTCCAGCGGCAGGCCACGGGCCAGCAGCTCCTCGTGTACCGCCCGGGGACTGTCCGAATACTGCCGGCCGGTGAAGCTGTTGTAGACCACCACGTCGCGCAGCGGCTTGCGGCGCATCGCGGGATAGTGCCGCTCGCGCAGCTGCCCCTGGTTGCGGCGGCCGCGCTCGTCGTCGGGCAGGGCCGAGCGGATCCGCAGCACCACGCGCTCGTCGACGTAGTACTCCAGGGACACCCGCGGGGTGTCCCCGGCCAGGTACAGCGGCAGGGTCGCCACCGCCGACGGCGCCGCGGGCAGCGGTTCGACCGGTCCGGCGCCGTTGCGGAACAGGACGTTCCAGGTGCCGGCCCGCATGCGTACGGCGGCGCCGAACGCGGGCACGGCGATCGGGTCCACGTCGACGGTCCAGGTGTCGCCGTCCACGCGTACGGGGAAGGTCTTGGTCTCCCGGGCGTTGCCGGGGCGCAGGATCAGCGTGAAGCCGTCGCCGGGGCGCCCGTGCAGGCGGCCGGTGAACCGGTAGCGGCGATCGGCGGTGGACAGGCCCGTCAGCACCGGGCCCGTGGGGACGGAGGCGAGCACCGGCCCGCCCGTCGGCTGGGCGTGCAGATGGACCGTACGGGAACCGAGACCGACCGGCGCCCAGTCGCCGTCCGCCAGGACGCACGGCAGGCGGCGGGCGCGTTTGGTGGCCGTACGCAACTCGATCGTCCACCGGTCCGCAGGCTCGCCGATCCGCAGCGGTGGGCAGGTGCCCTCCTCCCGCCGCAGGTCGCCGAGCGGGATGCGGAAGCTGAACCCGGATCCCTCGCCCCGGACCGGATAGCTCCGCCACAC
>CAKUMG010000271.1 GCA_934667465.1 uncultured Actinoplanes sp.
GCTGACCGGTGCGCCCGTGCCGCCCGACCCGCCCCCGCGCCTGCCCGAGCCGCCGGGGCTGACGCAGACCGCGCTCTTCGAGACGCATGCCGCCCCGCGCCCGGCGGCCTCGGCCGGGGGGATCGAGCCGCTGGTCCGGGTCTATGCCGCCCAGCACGAGCGCATCGCCGCGATCGTCCGGGCTGACGCCGGTGCCGCGGCCGCCGGTGGGCGGTCGGCGGCGTCGCGGCGGTTCGAGTTGCTGGTGGCGGCGGAGTCCGCGGGGGCGCTGATCGCGGTCGAGATGGGGCGGGCCGGGATCCCGTGGCGGGCCGATGTGCACGACGAGCTGCTGCGCGGGCTGCTGGGGCCGCCGCAGCCGGTGGGGCCGCCGCGGCGGCTGGCCGAGCTGACCGCACAGGTCAACGCCGCGTTCGGGGTGCGGGGGCTGCATCTGGACTCGCCGGCCGAGGTGCTGCGGGCGTTCGCGCGCGCCGGGATCGAGGTGCCCAACACGCGCGCCTGGGTGCTGCGCAAGGTCGAGCACCCCGCCGTCGAGCCGCTGCTGGAATACAAAGAGCTCTACCGGATCTGGACCGCCCACGGCTGGGGCTGGCTCGACTCCTGGGTGACCGGGGGCCGGTTCCGCACCGAATATGTACCGGGCGGCGTCGTCTCCGGCCGCTGGGCCACCCGCGGCGGCGGTGCCCTGCAGGTGCCCAAGGTGGTCCGCCGGGCCGTGGTCGCCGACCCCGGCTGGACGTTCGTGGTCGCCGACGCCGGCCAGCTCGAGCCCCGGGTGCTGGCCGCGGTCTCCGGCGACTCCCGACTGGCCGCCGCGGGCGAGGCCGACGACCTCTATGCCGCGCTCGCCGCCGACTCGTTCGGCGGCGACCGCCCCAAGGCCAAGATCGCTCTGCTCGGCGCCATGTACGGGCAGACCGGCGGTGCCGCGATCCCCGCGCTCGCCGTGCTCCGCAAGCGCTACCCGACGGCCTTCGAGTACGTCGAGGCCGCCGCCCGCACCGGTGAGGCGGGCGGCCTGGTCCGCTCCTGGCTCGGCCGCACCTGCCCGCCCGCCGCCTCCGCGTGGCGCGACGCCGGCCTCGACCCGCCCGAGGAGGTGGCCGGCACCGCCGACGTCCCGCAGGGCGGCGCCACCGGCCGCGCCCGGGGCCGTTTCACCCGCAACTTCGTCATCCAGGCCACCGCCGCCGAGTGGGCCCTGGTCCTGCTCGCCACCCTCCGCACCGAGCTCGCGGGCACCCGGGCCGAGATCGTCCTCTTCGTCCACGACGAGGTCGGCATCCACTGCCCCGCCGAGGACGCCGACACCGTGGTGGGCGCCGTCCGCCGCGCCGCCGGCCGCGCGGGCACCCTGATGTTCGGCACCACCGACGTCCGCTTCCCCCTCGACGTCGCCGTCGTCGACTGCTACGCCGATGCCAAGTAGGTGAGGCTCACGCGTTCAGTTGCCGGGTCCGCCGGTCGATAGGCAGCTGGGAGCGATGGTCTCGCAAGGAGGGACACCTGATGGAAGAGCCGGCGTACTTGCTGGTCTCGGTCGTCGCAGTTGTCGCCGGCTTCGTGGTTCTCTACTTCCTGATCCGGACAGCGGTCAAGAAGGGCGTCGTCGCGGCGCTCGACCACATCGCGAACCGGACGACGCAACCGACCGGCGCGCACGCCGAGCCCGGCAGGACGTGCGACTCGAACGTGATCCATGCCGCGCACAGCTACATGACCTTCGCCGGGCCCGAACTGTGCCCTGGCATCGAGCGCTGAGCGAACGGCGAGAACGCCCCGGCGGCGTCGCGACCCTACCGGAGCCGACATCGCGTGATGCGGATCCGCAACGTTTCTCGCGCTCCGGGAACCTGCCGGGCCATGATCAGGGCGGAGGTGGGAGCCGATGCCGAGTACGAAACGCAAGGACACCGGGCCCGCGTGGACGGTGCCCGATGAGAGGGCGACGCTGGTCGGGTTCCTCGACTATCTGCGGGAGGCGATCGCGGCGAAGGTTGCCGATGTGCCGGAACCTGCGGTGCGTACGCCCGGGGTGGACTCGGGGACCAACCTGCTGGGGCTGATCAAGCATGTGACCGCCGTCGAGCGGTTCTACCTGCTCGGGGAGCCGATCAGCGACCTGCGCCGGACGTTCCGGCCCGCCAAGGCGGAGACCGTCGAGGGGCTGCTCGAGCGCTATCGAGAGACCGTGGCGGAGGCGAACGAGGTCGTGGCGACGTGGGACGACCTGACCCAGCCGGCGCCGCGGGCGGCGGGGCGGGGGCCGGCGCCGGCGCGGCGGTGGGTGCTGGTGCACATGATCGAGGAGACCGGGCGGCATGCCGGGCACGCCGACATCCTGCGTGAGCAGATCGACGGGGCCACCGGGCGCTGATGCCCGGGGACGTGGCCCGTGACGATCCCACCGGGCGCCGACGCCCGAGGGCATGGCCCGTGACGATCCCACCGGGCGCCGGCGCCCGGGGCCATGGCCCGTGACGATCTCACGGGACACATCGGCCGCTGATGCTTGTTAGCGTGCGGGCATGAGAAGCGAGGTTGCTTTCGCCGCGGTGGTGGGAGCGGTGGCCGGTGCGGCGATCGCGGGGCGGCGCCGGGCGCGTACGGCTGTCGTCGGGGGTGTGGTTCTCGGCGCCGCGGAGGCGGTGGCGCGCGCGAGGCAGCGGCCCGGCGAGATCCCGGCCCTGTGGTCGCGGGTGCTGATGAGCGGCGCGCTCGCGGCACCGGTGGGATGGACCGGCGGGCGTCTCACCGGGGCGGGGCCGGTGGCGGTGGGGTTGGTCGCCGGGTCGATTGCGGGGGCCCTGGGGTTGCGGCCGCAGAAGGTGGCGCTCGGTCCCGTCGTCGGCGCCGCAGTGGGAGCCGCGTGGCACCGGGCGGGCCGGCGCGAAATGCAAACGCGGCGCGGAACGCAGACGCAGCGAGGGGCGGAGACGCGGCGGGAAGCGCGCGCCGGGGAAAGGGCACGGCAGGCGGCGGTCGTGGCGGCGGGTGCGGTGGTCGCGTTCCGGGCCGTGTCGGCGGTGCTGTTCCGGGAACCGCAGGTGGATCTGCTGGCCGAGCGGGTCCGGGCCGAGGAGCTGCCGTTCGTGGTGCCGCTGGAGGCGCGCGCCAATCATGTCGGCACGGGCTATGTGCGGGAGCTGGCCGGTGTGCTCGGAGGCACGTACCAGGCGGATGTCGACGACGAGGGCATCGTGGCCTCGCTCGACGACCTGGCCGGGCCGCAGTTCGATCCGGCGGGTGTGGATCCGCTGGTGCGCGAGTTCTACGAGCGGACCACACGGTTCCGGCTCGACGTCGTGCCCGAGTGGCGGCTGTGGGTGCGGCCGGGCTATCTGCTCTATCGCACGCTCGTGGCGCGGCCGCTGGGACAGGCGAACGTGCCGATGAACCAGCGCGAGACCCTGCGGGGCGTCCGGAGCCGGATCGACACGATCACGCCCGACGGCACGGAGCTGATCGGGGTGCGCGGGTGGATCCGGTCGTTCGCCGAAACCGACGAGCCGATCTACGTGGGCATCTACACGACGTACCGGCACGACGGCCGCGGCTACGTCAGCGTGGGCTTCCCGGTGCCGCGGGGCAACTTCACCGCCACGCTGCTGCCGCTGCCCCGCCCCGGCGGCGGGCTCGTGCTGACCAGCCGCAGCGCGCTGCCCCACCCGGGCCACTACCTGAGCTACATCGGCGAGGCGACGCGGGAGATCACCACGCTGGCCGTGCACGGCTTCACCGAGAGCCTGGACGTGTTCGTCACCGGCGGGGAGCTGCGGGCGGCGCATGCGTTCTCGCTGTACGGGCTGCCGTTCCTGACCCTGCACTACCGGATGCACCGCAAGTCTGTGCACCACGAGCCGGAACACCAGCGCGAGCCCGGGACTTGAGCGCGAGCCCGGGACCGGGCGCGAACCCAGACTCGATCGCGCGCCCGGGATCAGGCGCGAACCCCGGATCAGGCGCGAACCCCGGATCAGGCGCGAGCCCCGGATCAGGCGCGAGCCCGGATCAGGCGCGAGCCCGGACTCGAGCGCGAGCCCGGAACCGGACGCGAGCCCGGTCAGGGCGTGTAGAACATCGCGATCTTCGTGATCTCGCCGTCGACGGTGGTGACCGCGACCAGCTCCCCCTCGTTCGCGGACGCCCACTGCGCGAACGCCTTCGCGGTCATCGGGCAGGTGCCGCCCTTCTCGACGTCCTCGCCCAGGCACACCGCGCCGTCCTCGCCCTCCCAGGTGCGGAACTCCGGGTCCGCCGCGACCGGCACGGTGACCTTGGAACGGCTGTCGTCCGTCGTCCATTCGGTGTTGCAGTCGGAGCCCGCGGGGTCCAGGCCCTCGGCCGCACAGGTCTCCGCATGGTCCAGGAAGTTGACCGGCTCGACGACGGCGGCCCTGTTCGTGGCGTCGTAGGAGAACAGTTTCGCCACCGTCTGCGCGTCGCCCCGGGTGAGGTCGGCGAAGCTGGGCGTGGGCGCGGCACCGCTGGGGGCCGCCCCGGCGCCGCCCGGTGCGGCGCCGGTCGTCGCGGCGGAGCTGCACCCGGCGGTCAGCAGGAACGCCGTCGTCAGAAGCGCGATCGTACGCAGCGGATGACTCACGCGCAGCACGATACATCGAGCCCGGTGCGGCCGCCCTACGGCGCCGGGGCCCGGCCGGCGATGATCACCCGGTTGCCGTCCGGGTCGAGGACCGTGGCCATCCGCTCCCCCCACGGCTGCTCGACCGGCTCCTGGACCACCTCGGCACCGCCGGCGCGCAGCCGCGCGAGCCCCGCATCGCAGTCCCGCGCGTAGACCCACAGCGTGACCCGGTCGTTGGCGAGCTCGCCCGGCTCGGTCTGCTGCCCGATCCCCAGGTGGGACCGCCCCAGCTCGAGGGACACATAGGCCGGCGGCCCCTCCTCCGGGAACCGGTAGGTCACCTCGCCGCCGAGCAGGTCACGGTAGAACCCGAGACTGCGCGCCAGGTCCGGCGTGGTCAGGATGGGGAACGCCTCCTCGAACATGCTCCCCATGGGACCACAGAACTCAGTACGTGATGGCGATCCCGACGATCGGGTCGCGCTTGATGCGCAGCGTCTTGGCGGCCCAGTTCCCCAGCCGGGACAGCATGTAGCGCCGGGCCACGAGCTCCCGCGCCACCAGGGTCTCCCGCTCGTCGAGCACCCGCGCGGTCCCGGGCACCGTCGGCGCGCCTGCCGGGATCTTGCCGCGCAGGTCGCAGGGCGTGACCGTCACCTGCGGGTTGTTACGGATCCGCTTGACCTTCCACGCCTCGGCACCCGAGATGACGTACGTGGTGCCGCCGTCGGTCACCTGCCACACCGGGGTGGCGACGGGGGTGCCGTCCTTGCGGTACGTGGTCAGGCTGACGTACTTGCTCGACGTGACATCCCCACCGGCGCTCATGCCGATGATTCTAGGGGTCCCTCCGCTGCCGCGAGGTGACGAAGTCCCGCCGTTTCCGCCGGGTTCGGCGTCGGGCCGGCGCCACCGAGGGTCGAGAGGCCGATGACCGCGGTGACGGTGGCGGTGGCGAGCAGGCGGCGCAGGGTGCGCTCGTGGGTCATGCGGGTCTCCCGGTCTCGGGGTGATGCGCCTGGCCGGCGCGGGTCCGAGATGACGCTATGGGAGTCGGTCGCGGCATCACATCGTCCGCCGTGCGGGCCTGCGCGCCGGTCGGCCGCCGGACCGGGCCGAGCGCATTACCCCGTACGGGAGGGTGAATGGCGGTGGGTCGACGCACGGACCGGCCCGGCCGCCCCCGTGAGGCAGCCGAGCCGGGTCCGTGCGGCGGGGCTACTGGAAGCAGTCCCCCGCGGCGACACACTCCTGGATGCCCGCCTGGATGTATCTCGCCGCGACGAGACCGACGATGACGACACCGATACCGATGATGACGGGAGACGCCACGAAGGCGCCGACACCCATGACGGCTGCGCCGAACGCCAGCCCGCCCTGCAGGATGTCGTTCTCGCCCTCGGACACCAATCCCGTGGGGTCGGTGTTGGTGATGGGATTCGCCATGCCGTACGTGTAGCGGTTGAGTTCCTGCCCCGAGGGGTCCGGCTGGGTCCAGCGGGCGAGCTTCGGGTCCAGCTGGCGGTGGCCGACCAGGTAGGTGCCGTGCGCGTCGTCCAGCTGCCAGTGACCGTTCCACCGGAACGGGTTTCCGGCGGCGGCACGGCCGGTCTCCTCCGTGGTTCCGTAGGGCTTGTAGGTGTACTTCGCCGCCTCGGCGTGGTTCGCGTCGACCAGCAGCAGCGTCGAGTTCTGGTGGTCGGTCACCGCGTACAGGGGCTCGCCGCCCTCGGTGATCTGGCCGATGAGGGTGCCGGCGGAGTCGCGTACGAAAGTGGATCTGGTGCCGTTGGTGGCGATGCCGGTGACGCCGATCGCCGTGTTGGTGACGACCTGGTCCTTCGCGCCGGTGCGGATGACGGCGCGCTGGGTCTGGTCGGTGGAGTCGTAGGTGATGCCGATCGGGTCGGCGCCGGTGGTGGTGAGCGACGTGAGCTGGTTGGTGATGCTGTACTCGGCGCTCAGTTCGCCGCTCGTGCCGGTCTTCAGGTTGCCGGCGCCGTCGTGGGTGTAGGTGACGCCGCCGGATGTGGCGACCTGGCCGGCCGAGTTGATGGTGAACGTGCGGCCCTCGGCGGCTTCGAGATTGGAGGCGTCGTCGAGGTGGTAGGTGTGGCTGCCCGCCTTGATGAGGCGGTTGCGTTCGTCGTACGTGTAGTCGGTGGCCGTGCCGTTGCGGGTCTCGGACTGCATCAGGCTGGTGTCGCCGTCGGCGTCCTCCCAGTCGTAGGAGCGGTCGATCGGCTTGCTGCCGTCGGGCCGGGAGGCGACCAGGGCGGTGGGCCGGTCGGATTCGTCGTAGTCGCGCTCGACCCGGAACTCGCCGGGGAAGCGGGTGAGGGTGCGGTTGTCGGCGTCGTCGTAGGAGTGGATCGCCCACATGCCCGACGCGGGACCCGACTGGTAGGTGAGCCGGTTGGCCTTGTCGTACTCGTACTTCACCCGGCCGCCGGCGTCCTCGACGTCGGTCAGGTTGCTGTTCAGGTCGTAGCGGTAGTAGACGTCGTAGCGGGCCGCGCCGCGGGTGTTGCGCGCCTCGGTGACCTGGTTGCGCGGGTTGTACACGAAGACGACGCCGCTGTCGGCGAAGTAGCGGCTCTTGAGGTTGCCGTTGGCGTCGTAGTTGTTGTACTGCAGCGGCGTGTAGGTGGTGCCCTCCACCTTCTGGATCTCGACGAGCCGGTCGAGGGCGTCG
>CAKUMG010000272.1 GCA_934667465.1 uncultured Actinoplanes sp.
GAGCAGCACCGAGCCCATGCCGACGACCGCGCCGACCGCCGGCGCCAGGGCCACCGTGTAGTACGCGTGGAAGATGCCCTGCATGAAGCTGAAGATCAGGCCGGTGCTCAGCAGCCAGCTGCCCCAGAGGACGAGCCCGGCGCGCTGCCGGTCGGTGCGTGCCGCGCGGAACGTCAGCACCAGGCCCGCGACGAGCAGGATGAGCGCGGCCGGGATCAGCCACGAGATCTGACCGCCCTGCGAGGTGTCGAACATGCGCAGGATGCCCGTCTCGCCCCACATGCCGCCGCCAGTGCCGCCGCCCCCGCCGACGCTGCCGGTCTCCTCGCCGTTGAGCCGGCCCAGGCCATTGTAGCCCAGGGTCAGCTCGAGCAGGCTGTTGTTCTGCGAGCCGCCGATGTAGGGCCGCATCGACGCCGGGACCAGCTCGACGATCGCGATGTACCAGCCCGCGGAGACGACCACGGCCAGCCCGGCGAGCAGGAGCTGCACCAGGCGCTTGCCGAGCTTCGGCGGGCCCGCGATCAGATAGGCCAGCGCATAGACCGGCACGACCAGCAGCGCCTGCAGCATCTTGGCCAGGAACCCGAAGCCCACGAACACGCCCGCGAGCACGAGCCACTTCGTGGAGCCCGTCTCGACCGCGCGCAGCGTCGCGTAGGCGCCGGCGACCATGAGCAGCACGAGCAGCGCGTCCGGGTTGTTGAACCGGAACATCAGCACGGCGATCGGGGTGAGCGCCATCGTCAGGCCCGCGATCAGGCCGGCCACCGGTCCGAAGTGGCGCCTGACCGTGGCGAAGAGCAGGCCGACGGTGGCGACCCCCATGAGCGCCTGCGGCACGAGGATGCTCCAGGAGCTGAGCCCGAAGACGCGTACGGACAAAGCCATGACCCACAGCGCGGCCGGCGTCTTGTCGACGGTGATCGCGTTGGCCGCGTCGGAGGAGCCGTAGAAGAACGCCTTCCAGCTCTCCGACCCGGCCTGCACCGCCGCCGAGTAGAACGCGTTGGCCCAGCCGGAGGCGCCGAGCCCCCAGAGGTAGAGCACCGCGGTGAGCACCAGCAGCGCGAACAGCGAGGGCCGGACCCAGGCCGGATCCTGTGCCGGGCCGCGCAGCAGCGCCGACCAGCGGGACCGGGGCGGCGCCGCGGGCGGTGGCGATTCCGCCGGCGGCGCCATCTCCGGTACGGGCAACGTGGAGGTCATGGGGATTCCTTCGGCGCGCGGGAAGCTGACTCCGGAACCCTCCCGCGCCGCCCTGTCGGGCCCTTGTGCCGTTCCTGTGCGCCTCCTATGACCTATGCGGCGCGGCGCTTCGCGGACGCCGCGGCCAGGCGCTCCAGCACCCCGACGGTCGGGTCCCAGCCCATGCACGCGTCGGTGACGCTCCGGCCGTACGTCAGCTCGCCGCCCAGGTCCTGCCGCCCCGGCTCGAGGAAGCTCTCCAGCATGACCCCACGGATGCCGCGCTGCCCCGCCTCGAGCTGGCCCGCGATGTCGTCCGCGACGATCGGCTGGCGCAGGTGGTCCTTGTTGCTGTTGCCGTGCGAGCAGTCGACGACGACGCGCTCGGGCAGCCCGGCGTCGCGCAGCAGGCCGAGTGCCGCCTGGACGTCCGCGGCGCTGTAGTTCGGGCCCTTGCCGCCGCGCAGCACGAGGTGGCAGTCGGGGTTGCCGGCGGTGTGCATGATCGCCGGCGTGCCGGAGACGTCGATGCCCGGGAAGACGTGCTTCGCGGCCGCGGCGTTGATCGCGTCGATGGCGGTCGCGATGCTGCCGTCGGGGCGGTTCTTCATGCCGATGGGCATCGAGAGGCCCGAGGCGAGCTGCCGGTGGACCTGCGATTCCACCGTACGGGCACCGATCGCGCCCCACGCCACGGTGTCCGCGATGTACTGCGGGGTGATCGGGTCGAGGAACTCCACGGCCACCGGCAGCTGCCGCTCGAGGACCTGCAGTAACAGCGCCCGGGCGACGCGCAGACCCGTGCTCACGTCGCCGGTGCCGTCGAGCGCCGGGTCGTTGATGAGCCCCTTCCACCCGACCGTGGAGCGCGGCTTCTCGAAGTAGACCCGCATCACGATCAGCAGGTCGTCGGCGAGCCGGCCGGCCTGCTCGTGGAGCCGGTCCGCGTACTCGGCGGCGGCGACCGGGTCGTGCACCGAGCAGGGGCCGACCACGACCAGCAGCCGGGGATCGCGGCCGGCCAGCACGTCCTCCACCTGGCGGCGGCCGTCCAGCACGTGTGCCGACAGCTCGTGCGTCAGCGGCAGCTCGTGGTGCAGCAGCGCGGGGCTCATCAGCGGTACGACGGACTCGATGCGGTGGTCGCTGACGCGCTGCACCTCGGGGATCGTCACGGTGTCCTGCCCTTCTCCGCCGGCACCCGGGGCCGGCGTCCCCGAGTCTCAGGCCGGCTCGTCACAAACGAAAAGGCAGCGACGTCGTGTCGCTGCCTCTGCCGGCCCATCGGGGTGTCTCAGGTCATGAACTCATGGCCGAGGCACCGGCGGAGCCGGCCTCGTAAACCACGAATACCAACGGGACACGTCGTCATGGTAGCCCATGAACGACGCACCGTGTCCGTCAGCCGGGTGATGGGCATCTGCAAGTTGCGTGTGCTGACATGAGACGCATGAACGACACGAGCGCCCCGGCCCTGCTCGAAGGGCTCGCCGATCTTCCTCCGGCGGAGCGCCGCCAGGCGGTCTCGCTGGTGGTGCTCCGGGTGTGGGAGACGCCGCAGGTCCTGCTCTCCGAGATCCCCCCGACGCAGGCGCTGGCGGCGGTCGCCTCGGTCGCCGCCGGGCTGCCGGGGGCGCAGGGGCGGCCGTGGCTCGACGACCGGCTGCGGGCGGCCGCCTGCCCGCGGGTCACCAGTGACCTGGCCGGTCGCGCGCTGTGCGCCCTGGACGTGCTCGTCGGGCGGGACAGCCAGTCGGTGCCGCTGGAGCTGCACGTCTCGGACGGCGATGCGGCGGGCGCGTTACTGGACGACCTGCGCGACGTGCTGATGGACGGGCTTCGGCTCGGCCTCTAGGAGCTGGGGCTGCAACGGCAGCCGTACGGTGAACTCGGTCCTGCCCGGCGTGCTGCGCACACCGATGTCACCACCGTGCGCGGCGACCACGGCGTGCACGATCGACAGTCCCAGGCCGGTGCTGCCGGCGGCGCGCGAGCGGGAGCTGTCGCCGCGGGCGAAGCGCTCGAAGATGTGCGGCTGGAGCTCGGCGGGGATGCCGGGCCCGCCGTCGACCACCCGGATGGTGGCCGTGTGCGCGTCGGCACGGACCCCGGCGATGACCACCGTGCCCTCCGGCGTGTGCGTCCGCGCGTTGACCAGCAGGTTCGCGAGCACCTGGTGCAGCCGCTGCCCGTCGCCGACCACGGTCACCGGCTCCTCCGGCAGGTCGAGCTGCCAGTCGTGCCGGGGCCCGGTGGCGTGCGCGTCGCTGACCGCGTCGACCAGCAGCATCGTGAGATCCACCTGATCGTGGGCCAGCGGCCGGCCGGCGTCCAGGCGCGCGAGCAGCAGCAGATCCTCCACCAGGGCGGTCATCCGCTGCGCCTCGGACTCGACGCGGCGCAGCACGTGGGCGATCTCGTCGGGGACCGGCTGCCGGCTGCGGCGGCTCAGCTCGGCGTACCCGCGGATGGCCGCGAGCGGCGTGCGTAGCTCGTGGCTGGCGTCGGCGACGAACTGGCGGACCTGCATCTCGCTGGCGTGCCGGGCCTCCAGCGCGTTGCCGACGTGGTCGAGCATCCGGTTGAGGGCCGCGCCGACGGCACCGACCTCGGTGTGCGGATCGGTGTCGGTCTCCGGGACCCGCTGCGCGAGCTGCACCTCGCCGCGGTCCAGCCGCAGCTCGGAGACGCGGGTCGCGGTCGCCGCCACCCGGTTGAGCGGCTTGAGCGTCCGCCGGATGATCACCGCACCGGCCCAGCCCGCGACGATCAGCGCGACGAGCACGGCCCCGCCGGTGACCGCCGCGACCTGCAGCAGCGTCGCCCGGGTGTCCTCCAGCGGCATCGCGACGATGACGACGCCGCTGCTCGTCGGGCGGGACAGCACCCGGTAGGTGCCGTACCCGCCGAGGTCCACGTCGGCCGGCTCGTCGTCGGCGGGGCGCCCGACCAGCTCGGCGACGGTCCCGGGGGCCAGATCGGTGTACCTGTTGTCGTAGCCCTCCGAGTCCAGGGCGATGCCGACGATGCCGCCGTCCACGGGGGCGCCGTCCGAGACGTTCAGCAGGATCCAGTTCAGCTGGACGCCGGGCGGGACCCGGCCGCTGCTCCACGACCCGCCGCCGGACGGGAACGGGCTCTGTGGCGGGAAGTCGCCGCGCTGGCGGGGCTTGTTGATCGCCAGGTTCGCGGTCTCGTCGAGCCGGTCGTCGAGCTGCTGATAGAGCGTGTTGTGCAGGTAGATCTCCGCGGTGCCGCCCACCACCAGGCCCAGCACGGTGAGCAGCGCGACCATGATCGCGACGAGCCGGGTCCGCAGCGACCAGCTCGCGGGGGAGCGCCAGCGGCCGGCGGCGGCCACGTCAGTCCGCCGGCTTGAGGACGTAACCCGCGCCGCGCATGGTGTGGATCATCGGCGTGCGGCCGGCGTCGATCTTCTTGCGCAGGTAGGAGATGTACAGCTCGACGACGTTGGCCTGGCCGCCGAAGTCGTAGTTCCACACCCGGTCGAGGATCTGGGCCTTGCTGAGCACCCGGCGCGGGTTGCGCATGAGATAGCGCAGCAGCTCGAACTCGGTCGCGGTGAGGGTGACCAGCGTGTCGCCGCGGCGCACCTCGTGGCTGTCCTCGTCGAGGCTCAGGTCGCCGACGACGAGCTGCGACTCCTGGCGCATGGGGGAGCGGCCGGTGCGGCGCATCAGGCCGCGCAGCCGGGCGACGACCTCCTCCAGGCTGAACGGCTTGGTCACGTAGTCGTCGCCGCCCGCGGTGAGCCCGGTGATCCGGTCCTCGACCGAGTCCTTTGCGGTCAGGAACAGCACCGGCACGCCGGGGGACTCGCCGCGCAGCCGGCGCAGCACCTCGAGCCCGTCGATGTCGGGCAGCATCATGTCGAGGATGACGGCGTCGGGCCGGAAGTCCCGGGCGGCACGCACCGCGCCGAGCCCGTCGCCCGCGCTGCGGACCTCCCAGCCCTCGTAGCGCAACGCCATGCTGAGCAGCTCCGCGAGGGTCGCCTCGTCGTCGACCACGAGGACGCGGACCGGGCTGCCGTCGGGCCGCCGGAGTTCGCTGCCGAGCTCTGCATTCGCCATCGTCATGGCCCCACTGTCGCGGGCGCCGCTTTGCGGCACCTTTCCACTTCCTGTGTAGCACCTGTGTGTCTCGAACCCGGTCCGCGTCCGATTAACGCGTGTCCGATTAATACCTAAAAGCGTTGAATGCGCAAGGTGCGCGCCGTACGGGCGGCCGAAGGGGTGGGAGAACAGTGCGAGCGGTCCGAATCGCAGGAGCCGTGGCGGCGCTGAGCCTGGCCGGTTTCCCGGCCGCACCGGTCGCCGCGGCCGTGGTTCCTGAGCCGCCGGGCATGCCGGTGCTGCAGCAGGTCCAGCCCGGCGCCGGCGTCCCGGAGCCCGGCATCCGCCCGATCGCGCTGATCTCGGTCGGCACGATGCTGGTCGGGGCGGGGCTCACCGCCCTGCTCGTACGCCCGGCGGCCCGGACCGTGCCGGCGGACGAGCCCCGGCGGCGGCGGGCGCCCGGGCGCGGCAAGCGGTCGTCGCCGCGCCCGCGGCACGGCGCCGGCCGCCGCTCACCCGTCTGAGGGGGTTGCCGGCCGCCGGAAGATCCCGCGAAGCTGGGGACGGGAACACTCGCCGTACGCCGGAAGATCCCGCGAAGCTGGGGACGGGAACACTCGCCGTACGCCGGGAGTTGTGCCAGCGTTGGTCAAGTCGGCGGCGAGCGCAGGGGAGCGGATTCGTGGACCTTCTCGAGGAGTACCGCAAGGCGACCTTCGCATTCGAGTCCGGCGACCCGCTCCGGGCCGCCCGGATGCTCGAGCCGATCGTCGCGGCCGAGCCGGGCAACAGCGCCGTGCGCCTGCTGCTGGCCCGCGCCTATTTCAACTCGGCGCAGCTCAACCACGCCGAGGAGCAGCTGCGCGAGCTGGTCGGGCGTGACCCGTCCGACCACTACGCCCATCACGTGCTCGGCCGCACCCTGGAAC
This sequence comes from uncultured Actinoplanes sp., assembly GCA_934667465.1. Classification (GTDB taxonomy): domain Bacteria; phylum Actinomycetota; class Actinomycetes; order Mycobacteriales; family Micromonosporaceae; genus Actinoplanes. The sequence goes on from CAKUMG010000272.1 coordinate 6,197, forward strand.
GGGCCGGCCGGTTCAGCGAGGCGCTGCCGCACCTGCGGCTGGCCGCGGCGATGAAGCAGCACGACGACTACGACACGGCGCTCAAGCGGGTCGAGGAATGGGTCGGCAAGAACGGCGGCCGGACCGCCTACGCCGCCGAGTAGGCTCGCTCCGGTGAAGCTCAAGCTGGATCTCCACGACATCTTCAACAAGGGCACGGAGATCGACAAGGCCCTGCGCGGCATCGTCGACGAGGCCATCGAGAAGAAGGCCACCCTGGTCGAGATCATTCCGGGCAAGGGCAGCGGGCAGCTGAAGAAGAAGGTGCTGCGCTTCCTGGACCAGAAGGAGATCAAGCAGCTCTACCACCGGGTGGAGAAGGACGGCGACAACTGGGGCCGGCTCTTCATCCATTTCAAGTTCAACGAGTCCACCGGCCGCAAGGGCCGCGGCCGGGGCCGTTGATCAGAGGGTCCAGGTCCTGGCCACGGCCAGCATGTCGGAGCTGTGCGACCCGGCGATGCCGACGTCGTCCGGCCGCGGGCGGAAGCCCGGGACCCGGTCGAAGCCGTCGGTCGCCTCCATCACCCGGAGCCTGACCGGGCCGGTGCCGCGGAGCGTCAGCGTGACCTCGACACCCTCGGGCGGCGGGGCGTGGAAGACGAAGCCGGAGCCCCACGTGCCGTCGCCGGGCCCCGCCAGTGGCACCTCGCGGCCGGCGGCCCTCATGGCGACGACCTCGGTCTCGCGGGCCGCGTGCAGCGTGATCAGGCGCCCGCCGCGGGCGGGGGTGACGAGCAATCGCACCGTACGCTGCGCTTCCGCGACCGTCTCCGGCCGCACGGTGACCGCGGCCGGGGGCAGGGCGGCGGGCTCGGCCGGGCCGGAGAGGACGCGCTCGTCGCCGAGGGCGGGCAGCAGGTCGGTGACCGGGGCCGGCTCGCCGCCGACGTACTGCGCGGTCCAGCCGACGGCCCTGCGGCTCTCGCTGAGCCAGCGGGCCTCGCCGGTGTCCGCGTCGAGCGCGTACATGAGGTGGGACGGCACGGGCTGCGTACGGTCGAAGCGGTTGACCGCCAGACCCGCGGCCGCGCAGCCGACC